>NZ_JBFAIU010000300.1:0-9380 GCF_040654855.1 Asanoa sp. NPDC050611 | reverse complement strand
ATCCCCGAAGAACGGCCGCAGTCGAGAAAGCGCCACCCACGCCCTACGGCGCGCCGTGACCCGGGAGCACCCAGGTCGCATCCAGCGCCGCGAGGCGGTCGAGCGAGGACAGGGCCTGCGCCGGCTCGTCCGTGAACGGCGCCGGTTGCGGCCCCGTCCGGCCGGTCAGCACGTGCCGGGTGGTCAACGCGTCGCCGACGAAGACGGCGTCGACCGCCGGCACGTGGACCGCGATGCTGCCGGGGGAGTGGCCCGGGAGCCCGATGACCCGCGGCGCGCCCGGCAGGTCGAGCACGGCACCGTCGTCGATCTCGACCACGTCGGTGAGATAGGTGGTACGCAGGCCGCCCTTGCGGGCCGTGTACCAGAGGAAGCCGGCCGTGGCACCGGGCCTGACCTTGCCCCAGCTCGGCTTGGTCTTTACCTCGCCACGGGCGCGGGCGGCGTCGGCGCGGTGCACGAACACCGGGACGCCGTGCTCGCGGCGCAGCCGCTCGGCGAAGCCGATGTGGTCGGTGTCCCCGTGCGTGAGGACGACACCACGGATGTCGCCCGGCGAGCGGCCCATGCTGTCGAGCTCGGCGGTCAGGTCCTGCCACTGGCCGGCGATGCCGGCGTCCACGAGGGTGATGCCCTCGTCGGTCTCGATCAGGTAAGCCGCCACCAGGTCGTTGCCGATGCGGTGCAGATGCGGACGAAGTTTCATTGTGTGGCCTCCCCGTGCTCGCCTACGATAGCTACGGTACATAGCCATCATGGCTAAGGTCAATAGCCATGCCGGGAAGGACGGTGCGGATGCCCACCCCCGATCGGACCTCGCTCGAGGACATCGTCCGCGCCGCGCGGGAGATCCTGGAGTCGCACGGGCTGGCCGGCCTGACGATGCAGGCCGTCGCCGACCGCGTGGGGGTGCGCGCGCCGTCGCTCTACAAGCGGGTACGCAGCCGCAACGATCTCGTCGGCCTGGTCGCGCGGGCAACGGTCCGGGACCTCAGCGACCGCCTCGACGCGGTCGTGCGCAGCGCCGACCCGCGCGCGGACCTCGGCGAACTGGCCCGGGCGTTCCGGGCGTTCGCGCACGCGCGTCCGGCCGGGTTCCGGCTGATCCTCGGCTGGGGGCCGGAGACCCGCAAGCTCGACCCGGACGAACAGCTGCGCGCCAGCGCCTCCGTGCTCCGCGTCGCGGCCGACCTCGCCGGTCCGGCGCACGCCCTCGAGGCCGCCCGCATGATCACGGCCTGGGCGAACGGCTTCATCAGCATGGAGCTGGGCGGCGGCTTCAACCTGGGCGGCGACATCGAGGAGGCCTACGAGTTCGGCATCGCCCGCCTCGCGGACGCCCTCAGCGCGGACGCGCGCCGCTAGCTGTTGCGCAGCTTGCGGGTGTCCCGGAGGTCCAGGTAAGGCTCCTGCGCCTCCGGGTGACCCGCGTGGACGGCCCGGCTGCGTTGCAGCTCCGCGTCGAACTCGGCGCCGAGCAGGATCGCGAGGTTGCTGATCCACAGCCAGATCAGGAAGACGATCACCGCGGCGAGGCTGCCGTACGTCTTGTTGTAGGAGCCGAAGTTCACGACGTAGAAGGCGAACCCGGCGGAGGCGATCAGCCAGATCACCACGGCCAGCAGGCCGCCCGGGCTGACCCAGCGGAAACCGCCGTGCTTGGCGTTGGGCGACGCCCAGTAGAGGATCGCGAACAGCAGGCTGATGATGACGACCAGGACCGGCCACTTCGCGATGTTCCAGACCGTCACGACGGACGAGCCGAGGCCCAGCGCCTGGCCGACCTGCTCCGCCAGCCGGCCGGTGAACACGACCATCAGCGCGGACAGCACCAGCAGGACGCCGGTCACGATCGTGATGCCGATCCGGATCGGGAGGGTCTTCCAGACCGGCCGGCCCTCGGGCACGTCGTAGACCACGTTGGACGCCTTCATGAAGACGCCGACGTAACCGGACGCCGACCAGAGCGCGCCGAGGAGGCTGACCACCGCGAGCAGTCCCGCCGTGCCCTGCTGGCCCTGCTGGAGGCTCTCGGCCGCGCCGCCGAGGATCGACGCGACTGGGCCGGGTGCGATGTCGGCGAGGTTCTCCGTCACGGACCGCACCGTGTCCGGGCCGAACAGCCGCAGGCAGGTGACGATGAGCAGGAGGCCCGGGAAGATCGAGAGAACGCCGTAGTACGTCAGTGCGGCCGCCCACACCGTGAGGGAGTCGTCGCCGAACTCCCTGGCCGTGCGCTTGAGGGCGCCCAGGTAGGACCTCTTCGGCAGCGCGGTCAGCTGGTCCGGGCCGTCGTCGGCGGTGGGCTGCCGGGGCAGCTTGCCACGGTCGTCGTCCGTCTCCCGTGGAACATCGCGGTCACTCGTCATCGTCCGTACCTCCGCGGGAGGCGATGCCCCACCGGCCGCGCCGCAAACCACCGTTTGGCTCGGACCGGCGAGGGTATCGGCGATGCGTGGGTGCTGACGCCGGCATGTCCGGTTGGACCGTCGTCGACGGCCTCCGCACGTACCACCGGGCGTTCGCCGGACCCGCGGGTGCGACGCCGGTCGTGCTCGTACACGGTCTCGCCGTCTCACACCGCTATCTGCTCCGGCTCGCCCGCGCGCTCGCGGACCGGCATCCCGTCCACGCGATCGACCTGCCCGGCTTCGGGCGCAGCGAAAAGCCGGCGGCGGCGCTCGACGTGCGCGGGCATGCCCGGCACCTGGCCGCCTGGCTGGCCGCCCGCGACCTGGCCGAGGTCTGCCTGCTCGGGCACTCGTTCGGGGCCGAGGTGGTGGCGGCCACCGCCGTAGAGGTCCCCGGGCGGGTGTCCGCCGTCGTGCTCGCCGCGCCGACCAGCGACCCGGCGGCCCGCAGCCGCTCGGCGCAGATCCTGCGCTGGCTGCGGGACGTGCCGCGGGAGCCGGCGTGGCAGGTGCCGGTGTTCGCCCGCGACGTCCGGGACGCCGGGCCACGGCGGATCCTCCGTACGCTCGGCCATTCGGTACACAACGCGATCGAGCGCGACGTCGACCGGCTCCGGATGCCCGTCCTGGTCGTCCGCGGCGGCCGGGACCCGGTCGTGCCGGCGGCGTGGGCGGCCCGGCTCGGACCGACCGCGACGATCGCCCGGGCACCGCACAACGTGGTGGCCACCGACCCCGCACCGGTCGCCGAACGGGTCGCGCGACTCCTGCGCTCCACGGCGGCCCCGTTTGAGGCCCGGTCGAACGGGTAGCCGCAGCCAGGGACGCCGAGCCGTCCGTGACGCCGGAGGTTGCTGATGCGTGCGATGGTCTACCGCGGTCCGTACCGGATCCGGGTGGAGGAGAAGGACCGCCCGTCGATCGAGCACCCCGACGACGCCGTCGTGCGGGTGACGCGGGCCGCGATCTGCGGCTCGGACCTGCACCTCTACCACGGCATGATGCCGGACACCCGCGTCGGCATGACGTTCGGGCACGAGTTCATCGGCGTGGTCGACGAGGTCGGTCCGTCGGTGGCGAACCTGAAGCCGGGGGACCGGGTGATGGTGCCGTTCAACATCTACTGCGGCTCGTGCTACTTCTGCGCGCGCGGCATGTACGCGAACTGCCACAACGTCAACCCGAACGCGACGGCGGTCGGTGGCATCTACGGCTACTCACACACCTGCGGTGGCTACGACGGTGGGCAGGCCGAGTACGTCCGCGTGCCCTTCGCCGACGTCGGCCCGAGCGTCATTCCCGACTGGCTGGCCGAGGAGGACGCCCTGCTGCTGACCGACGCGCTGGCCACCGGCTACTTCGGTGCGCAGCTCGGCGGCATCGCCGAGGGGGACGTGGTCGTGGTCTTCGGCGCCGGGCCGGTGGGGCTGTTCGCCGCCAAGTCGGCCTGGCTCATGGGCGCCGGTCGGGTCATCGTGATCGACCACCTCGACTACCGGCTGGCCAAGGCGGCGGAGTTCGCGCACGCCGAGACGTACAACTTCACCGAGTACGACGACATCGTCGTGCACCTGAAGAAGCTCACCGACCATCTCGGTGCCGACGTCGTGATCGACGCGGTGGGCGCCGAGGCGGACGGCAACTTCCTGCAACACGTGACGGCCACGAAGCTCAAGCTCCAGGGCGGCTCCCCGGTCGCGCTCAACTGGGCCATCGACTCGGTGCGCAAGGGCGGCACGGTCTCGGTGATGGGCGCGTACGGCCCGATGTTCAGCGCCGTCAAGTTCGGCGACGCGATGAACAAGGGCCTCACCCTCCGGATGAACCAGTGCCCGGTGAAACGGCAGTGGCCGCGCCTGTTCGAGCACATCCGCAACGGCTACCTCAAGCCCAGCGACATCGTGACCCACCGGTTCCCGCTCGAGCACATCGCCGAGGCGTACCACGTCTTCTCCGCGAAGCTCGACGGCTGCATCAAACCGATCATCGTGCCCAGCGCCGCCTGAGACTGGGCCGCAGACCCCGGAGCGAACCATGGCCTACACGCCGGACAAGCCGAAGCTCGCCGAGTCGAGCGACGAGTTGCGCGCCCGCATCCCCGGCTGGGGTGCCGACCTCGACCCGAAGGACCGACCGTCGGTGCCGAAGGAGCGGTTCGACCCAGGGGCGAGCGAGGCGCGGTGGGAGTTCCCGGCGCGCCAGCCGGAGAAGTGGCCGCGCGAGCGGTCGAACGAGCACAAGTTCCTCACCCCGGTCTTCGGCACGGCCTGCCCGCCCAAGGGCCTGTCGGGCGCGATGCGCAAGCACGCCTACCGGGCGTACAGCGAGGGCCGGGCCGCGCACTGGCTGCTGCTGCTGGCGGCCGACCGGGTCGACACGGTGGAGAGCACGCTGCGCTCGTTCGTGTCGACCCGACCCGACAACCCGATCACCGAGACCGGTGTGCTCGGCGAGTTCACCCACCACGGCCTCAGTTCCCGGCTGCGCGGGCAACGCGCGGACCGGGTGCACCATCCGCTCGACCCGATCATCGTGGCGGCGCCCTGGGTGTTGGCGGGCGCGCTCGCCGTCACGGTCGTCCGACGCGCCGCCCACGGCCGCCGCTGAACTCAGGCCGATGGGTCAACTGCGCACGAAGCGCACCGCGTCCGCGATGACGTAGCCACTGGCCGTGTCGCGCAGCGAGACGGAACCGTCGATGCCCGCCGCGAACGGGAACACCCCGAGCGACACCCACAGGCCACCCCGCGGCTCCGGCTGGCCGGGCACCCTCTGGTCCACCCGCACCACGTCGGTCCCATCGGCATGCGTGACCGTGTACGGCGCGTCGGTCGCGCGGTTCGAGGCCGGCGCGTAGGACACCAGGACCTCGTACGCGCCGTCACCCGGCAGCGCCGGCCGCCACCGCACCTCGTTGGCGCCCGTGCCGGGTGCCCGCGACAGGTAGTTCGACCCGTAGTAGCCCGCCACGCCCGTGCCCGCCGACCAGCTGCCGGCGACGGTCTCGAAGCCGAGCTCGCCGTTGTCGACCGTCACGTCCTCGCGGACGTCCGCCGGCGGGCCCTCGACCAGCGTCAGCTCGTCGAGGCTGACCCGGGTGCCGCCGCGCCGGCCGGGGCTCACCAGCGTGAAGCGCACCTTCGCCCGCCCCGGCCGCAGCCGGACCGCACCGAGGTCGAGCACGTCGTAACCCTCGGAGCTCTCGGCGGAACCGTCGAATGTGGACCTACGTGGTGTCACGCCGTCGATCGTGACGGTCACGACACCGCCGTCGAGCGGGCGGTAGTACCGCAGCACCGCCTCCAGCGCGCCGCCGCGCCCGACCGTCACCGGGAACTCGATGAAGTCGCCGACCGCCGTGGGCGTCCAGACCGAGCGTGCCCCGCCGCGGGCGGTGGGCTCGCGGACCACGGCCACCGTGCCGGCCGACCGGTGAGCGCCCGTGACCGCGGCGCCCAAATCGAAGGAATGCGAACGCAGCCCGGGCCCGCCGGCCAGGCTGTCCCGCCCGCGGGTGAGCCATTCGAGGTTGAACCGGCACACCGCCACCCGGCGCGGCGCGCTGGGAATGTCGCCGTCGCAGCCGTACAGCAGGATGATCGTGCCGTCGGACAGCCGCGCCAGGTCGGAATAGTAGGACCGGTTCGGGTTCACGACCCGGCTGTAGCGGAACGAGTAACCCTCGTCGTAGCTGACCGACACGGTCATGTTCCACCGCATCGGCGAGTCGGGCCGGCTGAACAGGATCCGGTCGACCTCGGGGCTGCGCGGGCCGCCGGTGTAGCGGGCCAACCCGGCGTCGACGGCGTTGAACACGCCGGTCGCACCGTCCAGTTTGGCCGGTGACCAGGTCAGCCCGCGGTCCTGGCTGATCGAGACGATCCGCTGGCGGTTACCGCCGGACGCCGCGCGACCGTTGACCAGCACCGCACCGTCGCGTCGCTGCACCACCCGGGCCTCGTTGATCGGGTAGTCCACCGCGACCGGCACCGCGCCGGTCGCCTGCCAGGTGCGGCCGTGGTCGTCGCTGTGGATGCCGGCGACGCCGTAGTAACGCTCGGCGACGGTGTTGCCGACGATGACCCGCCGGTGCAGCACGTTGAGCAGCAGCCGCCCGTCGTCGAGCTGGATGCCGTGTCCGGGGCCGGGTCCGTGCAGCGCCCACTCGTACGGGAAGTGGTCGAACAGCCCCGAGAGGCTGCGCGGCGCGCTCCAGGTGGCGCCGTCGTCGCGGCTCGACACGACGTAGAGGTCACCGCTGTCCCCCGAGCACGACGTGTTCTCCGGCAACCGCAGCGAGAGCATGTAGAACAGGAACACCTCGCCCGTGTGCCGGTCGACGACGAACGCCGGGTTGCCCCAGGACTGCCCGTCGACGGAGGGCACCACGGTCTGGGTCGGTCCCCACGTCACGCCGCCGTCGGTGCTGCGCCGCAGCAGGATGTCGCGGGGACCGGCGTCGCAGACCTCGTAGCGGCCCTCGGTGGCGGCGAGGATCGTGTCGTTGGGCAGGACGGCGAGGCCGTGCACGTGGTAGTTCTCCAGCGGGTCGACCGCGGAGTCCCAGAGCGTCGTCTCGGTGAAGGACGGCTGCGGCCGCGTGGCCGCCGCGGCGGGGCCGGGGTTCGCCAGCACCGGCAGACCGCCCGCCGCGGCCGCGCCGGCCGCGATCCCGATCGTGAACTGTCGACGTCCGATCCGTGCGTGCGCCATGCTGCTCCTTACGGGTGGATGGGTCAGTAGCCGCGTACCTGAGGCCAGGCCAGCTCGAAGCCGTCGGCCACGAGCTCCGCCTGGAACTGTTCGAGCAGGGTCGGGTCGTCGTGCACCTGGGCCGGCTCGCGGCCGTGGGCCAGGCAGTGTGCGGCGAGCGCGCCGGCGGCCTCGCCGGCGTTCCACTCCACGGGGTGGAGGCGGTAGCAGCCGTTGGTGATGTGCGTCGTGCCGATGTTCTTGCCGGCCGCGAGCAGGTTGCCGACGCGGACGGGCAGCAGGGCCCCGAGCGGCAGCTGGAACGGGCAGCTGGCGACGTCGATGTAGGTGTCGCCGCCGGTCGACGGGTGCAGGTCGACGCGGTACATCCCGACGCCGACCGTGTCCGGGTAGGCGACGGCGCCGCGCTCGCCCCGCACCGCGTATGACAGGTCCTGCTCGACCACGGTGCGCCGGGCCCGGATACGCCGCGACTCCCGGATGTACGGCGCCTTGGCGAGGCCGTCGGTGCTGCCCATGACGTCGGGCCGCAGCCGCAGCCCGGGCCAGCCGGTGCCGCCGTCCGGCCGGGGCGCCTCGGTCTGCAGCCAGTAGAGCATGCTCGCCGAGAGCTGCCGTGCGCCGTCGAGGTGCTTGTCGCGCTCGTCGTCGGAGACACCGACCAGCGGGCCGGGCAGATAGTCGATCATGGGCCAGTTGACGATCGTGACGTCGCTGTCCGCGAACCCCGGCTCGAACATGTCCCGCGCCAGGATCCGGCGGAACGCCCACAGGTCCTTGTCGCCCGGGTCCCGGCTCTGGTCGGCGACGACCGGCCCGCTCGACGAGTGCGGCACGAAGGACCGCTGGACGGCCGCCAGCGTCCGCGGGTCCGGTGCGACCAGGCTCAGCAGCCGGTCCGGCCAGAACGGCGGCCGGTAGTCGCGCCAGAAGCCGTACTGGTCCGGCCGGTCGATCGTGTGGTCCTCGCCGGCGCGGTGCTCCACCGCGAAGACCCACGAGAACGCCTGCTGGTTGCCCGGCTGGGCGTGCTCGGGCGCGTTCGGCTCGCCGGTCTCGGACCGCGCCTCCGCGCCGGTGACGTGCTCGACGCCGGCCAGCGGCAGCAGGTCACCGAGCTCCGTCGCGTCGAGGACGTACGGCGCGCCCGCCTCGACGCGCCGGCCGTCCGGGCCCTCGAACAGCACCGCGCGGATCCGGTCCCCGGTCACCTCGGCGGCCACGGGCCGGTGCCCGTACCAGATGGTCAGGCGGCCGGCGGCCTGGTACGGGCCGACCAGTGCGGCGATCACCGCGGCGGCCACCCGCGGCTCGTGGCAGAGCCGGCTCACCCGGCCCTGGCCGGGGTTGAGGTCCGGGGTCAGGCGGGCGGCCCGGGTCAGCGGGTACCAGGTCCGGTAGTGGTCGCGGATCGCGTCGCGCAGCGCCCGGTACGAGCGGGTGGCGCCGAACTGCTCGATCCAGGGGTGCTCGTCCGGTGGGACGCCCTGGCTGGTCAGCTGGCCGCCGAGCCAGTCGGTCTCCTCGGTCAGCAGGACACTGCGCCCGCGCCGCAACGCGGCCAGCGCCGCCGCGACGCCGCCGAGCCCGCCGCCGACGACCAGCACGTCGACCGCAGGCGTTGCCGTGCGGACGTTCTTGCCACCTGTCACGCCTTACCACTCTCTCGTTTCATCGGATTTCCACCGCGACGCACGCGGTGTGCTCGCCGGGCACCGCGATCCGCACGACACCGCCGGCCTCGACCACCCGCGTCGCGGTGTGGTCGCCGACCCGCACGTTCACCTCGGACCGGCTCTCGGCGGCGGGCGGCACGGCGATCGTGAGGCCGTCGCCGGCCCCGGAGAACCGCAGGCGCACGACGTCCGGCCCGCGCTCGTAGCCGGTGACGGTCACGCCGGCCGGCGCGTCGAGCAGCGGCCGCTCGTCGAGCGCGACGACGAGCCGCTCACCGGCGCGCACGGCCAGCCGCCCCTCCGCCAGCGCCAGCCCGTCCACGGACGCGGGCCGGCCCGGGTGTGCGAACCGCCAGCCGTCGGGGCGCGGGTCGGCGAGCTCCTGGATGGCCAGGTAACCGAGCAGGCCGCCCCAGCCCATCAGCCCGTCGGACCGGGCCGCGAGCGGCCGCACGTCCTCGCCCGGCACGACCGGGTAGTTCTCCCGGACGTGGCTGTGCGCGGTCCACTCGTCGAGGAACAGCCGCAGCAGGGCGTCGACGATCGGCCGGGTGTGCGTGTCGAGCCCGTACCGGCGTAC
>NZ_JBFAIU010000299.1:0-9407 GCF_040654855.1 Asanoa sp. NPDC050611 | reverse complement strand
GTGCGCTGCCGCATGCCCTTGGAGTAGGTGCCGATCCGGCGGTCCTTGAACTGCGTCATCTCGACCAGGTCGAGCGCCCCCGCGGTCGCCGCCGCTTGAACTGCGCGCGCGGGACGCCCACCTCGGGGCCGCCGAGGCCGAACGACACCAGGCCGTCGGGGCGCTCGTCGAGGGCGATCCGCAGGGTCTCGTCGGCCGCCTCGAGGCCCGCCTCACCCGGTATGTCGAAGCACCAGCGGAGCACGATGCCGAGCTCCTTCTCGGCCGCCAGCCGGGCGTCCTCGATCGCGCCGCAGAACTCGGGTGCCGGCATGCCGCGGCGGACCGACGAGTAGGGCGTGACCGTCAGCTCCGCGTAGCGGACCTGCTGGCGGGCCAGCTCGCGGGCGACCTCGTAGGTCAGGATGCGGACGTCCTCGGGCTCCCGGATCAGGTCGACCACCGACAGGTAGACCTGGATGAAGTGGGCGAAGTCCCGGAACTCGAAATAGGACGCCAGCGCGCCGATGTCGGTCGGCACCGGTGTGCTGCCGGCGTGCCGCGCGGCCAGCTCGGAGACGATCCGCGGCGAGGCGGAGCCGACGTGGTGCACGTGCAGCTCGACCTTCGGCAGGCCGGCGATGAAGGTTTCGAGGTCGGTCACCAGGACGCTCCTTGGGTCTGCGCCACCACGAAGACGCGGCGGAAGGGGAAGAACGCGCGGTCGTGGGTGACCGGGTAGGCCGCCGCGAGCCGCTCACCCAGCTCGGCCCGGTAGCCGGCCCAGCCGGCCTCGTCGGCGCCGAACGCGGCCCGGACGGGGCGCAACGCCGTGCCCTCGAGCCAGGCGAGGACGGGGTGGTCGGCGGCGTTGCCGGGGAGCAGGTGCACGTACTCAGTCTCCCAGGCGTCCACAGCACAGCCCGCCGAGGTCAGCTCGACCGCGTACTCGGCCGCCGACGGCACCGGCATCCGCCGCACCACGCCGCCCAGCGTCTCCTTCCAGCGCGGCTCCTCGGCCAGTGCGTAGAGCGCGTCGTGGGCCGGGGAGGCGAAGTTGCCGGGCACCTGGAAGGCGAGCCACGAGCCGGCGCTGAGCGCCTCGACCCAGCGGCGCAGGAGCGCGAGATGGCCCGGCACCCACTGCAGCGCGGCGTTGGAGACGACCACGTCCACGCCCGGCGAGGGCACGAAGTCGCGCAGGTCGCCGAGCGCGAAGTCGACGGGCGCACCGAGGGCACGGGCAGAATCGATCATCTCGGCCGACGAGTCGATGCCACGCACCAGCGCGGAGGGCCAGCGGGCGGCCAGCGTCGCGGTCAGCGTGCCGGGGCCGCAGCCGAGGTCGACGACCTGGCGGGGACGCTCGGCGGGGATCCGGGCGACCAGCTCGTGGAAGGGGCGCGAGCGCTCGTCGCCGAACCGGCCGTACACCGCGGGATCCCACATCGCTCCTCCAAACCGTACGTACGTCTTGCAGTCAGACTAGGTACCACCGGGACCGCCGGCAAGGCCCTTTAAACGTTCCAGATAGGGTTCCCCCGTGGAGTACCGCCAGTTCGGCCGGATCGGCCGCGACGTTTCCGTAGTGGGTCTGGGCGCCTGGCAGCTCGGCGCCGACTGGGGCGAGGTCAGCGCCGACGACGCGTTCGCGACCCTCGACGCCGCCGTCGACGCGGGCACCACCTTCATCGACACCGCGGACGTCTACGGCGACGGCCGCAGCGAGCAGCTGATCGGCGAGTTCCTGCGCCGCCGACCGGAACAGATCATGGTGGCCACCAAAATGGGCCGCCGCATGCCGCAGGAGCCGGCCAACTACTCCGCCGCCAACTTCAAGGCGTGGACGGACCGCTCGCGGGCCAACCTCGGCGTCGAGCGGCTCGACCTCGTGCAGCTGCACTGCCCGCCGACCGCGGTGTTCCACGACGACCAGGTCTTCGACGCGCTCGACGCACTGGTCGAGGACGGCGCGATCGCGGCGTACGGCGTCAGCGTGGAGACCGTCGACCAGGCGCTGACCGCGATCGCCCGGCCGCACGTGGCCAGTGTCCAGATCATCCTCAACGCGTTCCGCCTCAAGCCGCTCGACCAGGTGCTGCCCGCGGCCGCCGCGGCCGGCGTCGGCATCATCGCCCGCGTCCCGCTGGCCAGCGGCCTGCTCTCCGGCCGCTACACCGCGAGCACCACGTTCGCGGCCGACGACCACCGCAACTACAACCGTCACGGCGAGTCGTTCGACGTGGGCGAGACGTTCTCGGGTGTGGACTACGCGACCGGCCTCGAAGCTGTCGAGCGGCTCCGGCAGTACGTGCCGGACGGCACGACGATGGCGCAGTTCGCGCTGCGCTGGGTGATCGATCAGCCGGGCGTCACCGTGGTCATCCCCGGTGCGCGCGGCCCCGAGCAGGCCCGCGGCAACCTCGCCACAGCCGCGCTGCCGCCGCTGACACCGGCCGCGCTCGCGGGCGTACGCGAAACGTATGACGAGCTCATCCGGCCGGCGGTCCACGACCGGTGGTGACGGCATGAAGGGCTGGTTCCGGCTGACGCTCGGCCTGCTGGCCGTCGTCGTCGGTTTGGTGTGGACCCTGCAGGGGCTCGGCTACCTGCGGGGCAGCCTGATGTCGGGCGACGACATCTGGGCGATCATCGGGCCGGTGTTGGTCGCGATCGGCCTGTTGCTGCTGGTCATCGGCCTGCGGGCGCGCAGCAAGGCGAAGCGGCAGCAGTGATCGGGACCAAAAGTCGAGCCCCGCACGCCGGTCAGCGGGCGGGGCTCAACCTACTCGATGGGCCGGCCGGAGCCGGCCTGTCACGTCTGGTTCCTGAAACGTCAGATGGGGCGGACCTGCTCGGCCTGCGGGCCCTTCTGGCCCTGCGCGATCTCGAACTCCACCCGCTGGTTCTCCTCCAGCGTGCGGTAGCCGCTGGTCTGGATGGCCGAGAAGTGGACGAACACGTCAGCACCCCCGCCGTCGACGGTGATGAAGCCGAAGCCCTTGTCTGCGTTGAACCACTTCACGGTTCCCTGCGCCATGTGTATCTCCTTGTCGAAACTGGCGGCCGAACGCCGTGCGGCCGGTTGGCCGTTTTCGAGCAGCGGCGCCTGAGTCGGCCTCCATCTCAACGAAGGAGGTCTCTCAACCCCGATGTCTCATCAACAGCGGGGACCAGCAAACCACGTACCGAAAAACTCCGCATAGCCTACCCGACGAATTTCTCCGACATGTGATCTGCGGCGTCGGAGTTCGATACCGGAATGGCCACGACCGGGTCTCGCGTATCGACGTGTCGCCCTGCCAGCGCTAGTGCGACGAGCGCTCCCAGCCCGCACAACACGGCCGTGGCCAGGAAGATCTCGCGGTACTCCTGGCGCAGCGCGGCGGCGACCGCCGCCTGGTAGTCCGCCATGCGCCTGGCCTGCGTCGCAGCGTCCACACCGAACCCGAGCGGCGGCACGAGGTGCGCGGTCAGCTCCTGGAAACGGTGCAGACCCCACCCGGTCAGCGCGGCGAGACCGACGAGCATGCCCACCGTTCGGGCGACGACCGCGGCGGCCGAAGCGATTCCGTGTTGCGCACTGGGCACCGCGCGCAGCACCGCCGCCGACAACGGCGCGATCACGAGGCCGAGTCCGAGACCCGCGAGCACGAGGTCGGTGTCCATCCGCGGCAATGGACCGAATCGCGCCGCCGCGAGATCGGCGGGCCAGTTCGCGATCGACAGGTACGCGACGGCGGCCAATGCGAGCCCGGCAAAGGTCACCACGCGCTCGCCGAGCCGCCGGGTGAGCAAGCCACCGAGCACGGCGCCGATCGGCAGCGCGACGAGGAACCGGGTCAGCACGAGCGCGCCGGACAGGCCGTCGCGGCCGAGCGCGGTCTGCGCGAGGATCTGCACGTCGACGAGCGTGACCATGAGCGCGGCCCCGGCGAGCAGGTTGGCCACCAGCGCGGCCGAGAACGGGCGCAGCAGCGCTCCGGCCGGGTCGAGCAGCCGGGTGCGGGCCCGCGACTCCCAGACGAAGAACACGACGCCGACGGCGGCCGCCGCGCCCAGCGCCGGCCAACCCCAGCTCGGCAGCACCGCACGCTGCGGATCGGGGTTGTAGAGGGCCACCACCAGCAGCCCCAGTGCCACCGCCAGGAGCAGCCCGCCGACCACGTCGACCGGCTGGCGCTCGCGGCGTTCGTCGGCGCGCCCCGGCAGGCCGCGGTGCACCGCGAAGGCGACCAGCGCGGCCAGCGGCAGGTTGATCCAGAAGACCCCGCGCCAGCCGACCGCCGCGGCGATCAGGGCGCCGTAGAGCGGGCCGAGCACGCTGCCCAGCTCCTGCGCGGCGCCGACCAGGCCGAGGGCCAGCGGGCGCTGGCGGACGACGAGGTCCGCGGCCAGCGCCATCGTGACCGGCAGCAGCGCGCCGCCGGCCAGGCCCTGCACCGCCCGCCCGATCGCGAGCGTGACCAGCCCGGGCGCCAGCGCGGCGACCAGCGAGCCCACGGCGAAGCCGGCGAGGCAGACCTGGATGACCAGGCGGCGGCCGTAGCGGTCGGAGAGGCGGCCGAGCAGCGGCATGCCGGCGACGTAGCCCAGCAGGTAGCAGGTGACCACCGGGGTGATCCGCTCCAGCCGGTTCACCGGCACGGCGAGGTCTTTCATGATCTCGACAAGCAGCGTCACGACCACGTACGCGTCGAGGGCCGCCAGCAGCACCGCCACCCCGCCCGCGGACAGGGCGAGGCGGCTGCGCCTAGACCGCGGGGACGTCGACATCGACCGGCTTGTCGAAGTCGCTGAACCGGATCGTGACGGTGCCCTTGCCGTCGCCCGGCACGGCGAAGCGCAGCTGGCGGACCAGCGAGTCGCTCGCACCGATCCAGACGGTGCCCTGCACGTCGCCGGTCACGCCCGGCACCAGGCCGGCCATCGCCGCGCCGTCGAAGGTCGCGTCGACCACGTAGTGCTGGGACCCGTCGAGCGTCTCCATGCCCTTCGTAGTGCCCTGCGCGGATGCGAGCACCGCGCCGATGCCCTTGGCGGGGTCGAGGATCGCGGTCGGGTCGTAGAGCGCCGCGGCCTGGGCCAGCGGGATCTTCTGCCAGCCGCCGGTCAGCCCGTTGACGTAGACGAAGCCGTCCTTGGCGACGAAGGAGAGCTCGATCGGCATGCCGACCTGCTCGAGCGTCGCGGTGCCCTTGGCGGTGCCGGTGTTGTCGATCTCGCCCTTGGCGGACTTGATCGGCAGGGCGCCGGTGTCCCCGTCGGTGGTGATGTCGAACGCGGCCGACTTGACCGCGCGCATCTTGGCGGCCGCGGCCGGGAGCAGCGTCGAGGCCGCGGGCTGGTTCGGGTCACCCGCGGCGGCGCCGCTGTCGTCGTCCTTGCCGCAGGCGCTGACCGAGGCCAGCGCGGCCAACAGGACGGCAATGATGAATGTGCGGGGAGGGCGCATACGGGGATGCTACTCATCCCGGCGCCCCGCGCCGCCCTAGTCGTGCGGCCAGTGCCCGGTGAACTTCTTGACGCCGGTCGCACCCGCCCGGTCGATCGAGGCGCGGATCATCGCCACGATCGCGCCCTGCAGCGCGGCCGCGAGCAGGATCTCGCCCCAGCCGCGCTCCTCGTCGATCGGGTGCGGCGCGGCACTGTGCATGGTCATCGACCAGATCCGCTGGAACACCATCCCGGACAGCGTTCCCGCCGCGAGCCCGAGCACGATGCCAACCGGTTTGTAGTTGGCCTTGCTGATCTGCTTGGTCATCTGGTTCCCCCCGTAGAACCGTCGACCCCGCCGGGCCTACCGGCGACGTCTACGCATCACCAACAGGATGACAGCCACGGCGCTGGCCGCGACGCCGATCAGCGTGGCCACCGGCACCGGATTCGGGCGCAGCGCGGCCTGGCCTCCCGACCGGCCGCCGTTGGTGTCGCGTATCCGGGACGCGGTCGTGCTGGCCCGGGCCCGGAACCGGTCGCGGGCCTGCACGGCCGAGCTCTTCATCCGCGCCTTGACGTCGGCCTTGGCCGCCAGCAGTTGGACGGTCTCGCCCAGCTCGGCCCGCGTGCGCCGGATCTCCGCGCGGAGCTCGGCCGGATCGGACGCCGTGCTCCCGTTGCTGTGGCCGTGCCCGTTGCCGGAAGCCGTCATCGCACCGCACCCCCTGAGCCGATCTCCCGCCCGGCCTGGTGGCCGTTGTAGCCATTGTTGCGGAAGCCGTCCTTGACGGTCTGCAGGTCGGCCTTGAGACCTTCGGTGACATCGGCCGGCACCGGCGGCGTCGCCCGCTTGACCTGGCCACGGCCGACGACCGCGAAGAGGCCGGCGAGGATCAGCAGGAAGGCGCCCACGATCAGCGCGGACAGCCAGAGCGGGAGCGCGATGTCGATCGCGATCACCGCGGTGGCGATCAGCACGGCGATGCCGAAGTAGGCCAGGCCGGCGGCGCCGCCGAAGAGCCCGACGCCGATGCCGGCGTGCTTGGCCTTCTGGGTCAGCTCGGCCTTGGCCAGCGCGAGCTCGTCACGGACGAGCCGGGACATCTGTTCGGTCGCGCGCTGCACCAGTTCCGCAGTCGACGGGTCAGCATCGGCACGGGGCGGTGCAGCGGCGTTGCGTGCGTCGACCATCGGGCCTCCTCTCACGAGGCTTTCGTATGCCCCGTGCTCGCGCCGGTCAATCCTCGTGTCCGGTGCGAGTCACAGGTGCGTGGTGGATACCCCGCGGAACGGACATATCCGATGATCAGTCTGTCAGACCTTGCGGTACTTCGACTGCAGGAAGCAGAACAGCGCAAAAGCGGCAATTCCGATGGCGATCAGGGTCAGCAGGATAGCGCCGTACGCCTGGCCGCGCAGCGTTTCGAGGGCGGCGTCCAGGCCCCGCGCCTTGGCCGGGTCGTAGGTGGCCGCGGCGACCACGAAGAGCACGCCGGCGATCCCGTACGCGACACCCTTGGCGCTGTAACCGGCCATCCCGAGCCGGCGCGCGAGCTGGCGGGTGCGCGGCGCCATCTGTCCGGTCTTGAGGTGGCGCTCGAACGCCTTCTTGACCCCGTAGACCACGAGCCCGATGCCGAGCCCGGCCAGCGCCAGGCCGGCGATGATCACGACGGCCCGCCCGCCGCCGCTGCTCAGCAGGTCCTGCGTCTTCTGCTGCTGGCTGTCGGCGGCCGAGGTCGGCGCTCCCTTGAAAACCTTCCACGCGGTGTACGCGAAGTAGGCGTAGACGATCGTCCGGAACGCCGAGGCGATCCGCTCGAACACCCGGCGCTTGCCCTGCTCGGCGTGGTGCCCGACGAGCGCCTCGGAGAGCTGCCAGATCGCCATGGCGAGCAGCCCGACCGCGATCGCGATGACGAGGAACTTGCCCAGCGGCTGTTCCGCCAGCGTCATCAGCGCGCCGGACTGGTCACCCTCGGCGGCCGGCTTCCCGAACGCGATCTGCAGCGCCAGCCAGGCGAACAGCAGGTGGACGATTCCGTATCCGATGAAACCGGCCCGGGTGAGCGCTTCGAGAGCCGGGTTGTTGGCGGCCCTGGAGGCCGTAGCCTCGGCGCGACTGACTGTTGACATGGCGGTCAATGTGACCGCCACGCCAACTTTTCAAACTCGTCAGCCCGGGTTACGCCCGATCTGAACCGAAACCTCACTGTCGGTGATGGACGACAGCGAGACCTGCAGGCCACCCACGTCGACCGCCTGGCCGTCGGTGGACAGCGAGATCTGCTCGCCGGCCACCTCGAGGGTGACGGTGTTGGCGTCGGCCTGCACGAACTTGGCCTCCACACCGAGGATGCTGGCGTTGCCCTGCACGCCCCGGTCGAAGGTGACGGTGCACTGGTCGAGGCCGCAGTTCGTGGAGGCTCCTTCGGAGCTGCAGCCGGCGAGGAGGGCGCCGCCGAGGGCGAGCGCCGCGAGAAGGCTCACGGTCGTTCGTCGCATATTCACCCGGCCAAGGGTACGGGCCCGCGTCCACCCCGGACCGTCGCCGCCCGGCGCCCTACGCCAGCAGCCGGCCCGCCGCGGCGCGCAGGGCGGACAGTTCGCGCTCGGCCCAGCCCTCGCCGATCGAGTCCGTACCCCGGAAGGTGGGTTTGTCGACGAGGTGGAAGTGCAGGTTCGCGATCAGGTCGCGCACCGTGAGCCAGGGCAGGGCGGCGAGGTCCGCGGCGCCGAACGGGCGCACCGCGCGGTAGCCCGCGAGGAACGCCGGCCACCAGGGGGTGGTCGCGACACCGGTCAGGTCCGCGGCGCGGTAGTCCTCCGCCGTCCGGTCGAGGTCGTAGAGGACCAGCCGGTCGTCGTCGAGGTGCACGTTGTCGAGCGAGACGTCGCCGTGGCAGATGCCCCGGTCGAGGCCGGCGCCGGCGATCCGGTCCGGCAGCGCCGCGGCGAGCACGTCGAGCAGCTCCCGGTCCGCCGGCGTGAGCACGGCCCGCAACTCGTCCAGCGGCGCGTCGTCCCGGGCGCGCGGCGGGGGCGGGGCACCGGCGTCGGCGGCGGCGTGGAACTCCGCGACCGTGCGGCCGAACCCGGTCGCGGTCGCGTCGTCGATCGCGGCGCCGGGCAGCGCGCCGGGAGCCCACTCCCAGAGCAGGCAGGCCCGCTCCCCCTCGGGCGCCGTGAGGGTGCCGGCCGGATCGCCGTCGCGCCGCGGCACGGCCCGGACGACCGGCACGCCACGGTCGTGCAGGTGGCTGGCGAGACGCGCCTCCCATGCGACGTCGGTCACCGGTCGACCGTGGCGGTAGAGCTTGAACACCAGCGGACCGTGCGTGGTTTCGACCCGGTAGACGTCGTTGACCAGAGTGCGCAACAGTGTCGCCCCCGTGACCTCCCGGCCGTAGGCCGCGGCGACGAACGCCGCGACGTCGGCGGGCGCGAGCAGCGATCGCAGAGGACTGATCACGGGGTAGAACTGTAGGCGTGGAATCAGTGGTGAACGACAACCCCGACAAACATCGCTTCGAGATCTCGGCGGACGGCGAGCTCGCCGGCTTCGCGGCGTACCGCCTGCGCGAAGGCGCGATCACCTTCACCCACACGGAGATCGACTCCCGCTTCGAGGGCAAGGGCCTGGGCAGCAAGATCGCTCGCACGGTGCTCGACGAGGCGCGGTCGCGGGGGCTGCGGGTCTACGCGCAGTGCCCGTTCATCGCCGGCTACATCGACAAGCACCCGGAATACCAGGACCTGCTGGCCGACTGACGATGCTCGCGATCCGCGCCGCCCGCCTCTTCGACGGCAACCGGACGACCAGGAACGCCATCGTGTACGTCGACGCGGGCACCGTCGCCGGCGTCGCGCACGGCGAGCCGGCCGGCGTCGAGGTGCTCGACCTGGGCCGCCTCTGGGGTCGGGAGATGGTGGGACATGGCGGCACTCCTTCACAGCGCCGGGAGCTTCCGACGTTACCGGCGAACCGC
>NZ_JBFAIU010000298.1:0-9458 GCF_040654855.1 Asanoa sp. NPDC050611 | reverse complement strand
GCGTTACAGCAGCTCGGCGTCGTGGACGAGGAGAGCGACCTGGACGCGGTTGTTGAGATCGAGCTTGGTGAGTATGTGTGAAATGTGGGCTTTCACGGTGGCCACGCTCATGAACAGCTCGCCCGCGATCTCGGCGTTGGACTTGCCGTGCCCGACGGCGATTGCGACCTCGCGTTCGCGTTCGCTGAGCTGATGCAGTGCCGTGGTGGCGTGTCGTCGCCGGGCGGCGGCGCCGGTGTCGCTGAGATGGGCGATGAGCTGTCGGGTCACGGTCGGCGACAGGATGGGTTCGCCGGCTGCGACCCGCGATATCGCGCGCAGGATCTCGGCGGGTGGGGTGTGTTTGAGCAGGAAGCCGCTGGCCCCGGCGCGCAGGGCGCGCAGGACGTACTCGTCGGCGCCGAAGGTGGTCAGGACGATGACCTCGGGTGGGTCGGGTCGGGCACGCAGCTGTTCGGTGGCGGCGAGGCCGTCGAGGGTGGGCATGCGGATGTCCATCAGCACCACGTCCGGGGCGTATACGTCGACGGCGGCGGCTACTTCGCTTCCGTCGCCGGCCTCGCCCACCACGGTCAGGTCGGCTGAGCCGCCGATGACCATCGCCAGGCCGGCCCGCACGAGCGGGTCGTCGTCGACGACGAGGACCCGCACCGCTGCGTTCACGTTCGCTCCTTCTCTCTGCCCAGCCGGGCCACGGACCGACGCTGGCCGCGATCAGAGGGTAGGCCACGGTAGCCAGGCCCAGAGCCGGAACTCACCGGCCGGGGTGGGTCCGTGTTCGAGGCGTCCGCCGGCGAGGACGGCCCGTTCGGTGAGCCCGATGAGGCCCATGCCGGCGCCGGGAATTGCGGTCCCACCGCCGGTGCCCATCGGGCACGGGTTGCGGATCTCGACGGTTACGCCGTCGCCCGGGGTTGCCCGGACGGTGACGGCCACCTCGCCGTCGGGGGCGTGCTTGCGGGCGTTGGTCAGCCCTTCCTGCACGATCCGGTACGCGCTGCGCCCCACACCAGCCGGCACGGCGGCAAGCGCATCGGTCTGAAAGTCGAGCCGCACCGTCATCCCGGCGCGCCGCGACTGGTCGACGAGGTCAGGGAGGTCGGCCAGAGTGGGCTGCGGCCGTTCTGGCGTCTCGTCGGACCGGTCGACACCGGTGCGGAGGACGCCGATCACCTCCCGAAGGTCCTCCAGCGCCTGGTACGCGCTGTCGCGAACCACCCCGGCGGCACGGGCGACCTCCTCGGGTGCGGCGTCGGGGGTTAGCTCCAGCGCCCCGGCGTGCAGGCTCAGCAGGGACAGGCGGTGGGCGAGCACGTCGTGCATCTCCCGGGCGATCCGGTTGCGTTCGCCCTGGCGGGCTTCGGCGACCCGCAGCTCCTGTTCGGCCTCGACGCGCCTAGCCCGTTCCCGCAGCGACTGGCGCCGGGCCCGTACGAACATGCCCCAGGCGAGCACCGCGACGCCGGAGACGGCGCCCAGCAGGATCTGCGACGGGGACCCGACTGGGACGTCGGGCCGGGCCCGCAGCGTCAGGAACGGTACCAGCGCGCACCCAGCCGCGATCGGGGCGACCACCGCGAAGCGCCGGTGCACCGCGACGGTGAACAGCGCGATGAGCGCCGCGCCCCCGGCGGACGTCGCGTAGATGCTGACCAGACCCGCGGCCACGGCGAGGCCGACCGGCCAGCGCCGGCGCAGCCACACACCCAGACTGCACAGGCTGCCGAGGACGACGTCGACGGTGAGCGGGACCGGCGCGATGTGCTGCGCGCGGCTGTCGGCCAGGGTCAGCGCCACCACGCCGATGGCCAGCAGGAAACAGGTGGCGTCGACCACCCGGCCGCGGCCCGTGCGCCCGGCCGGGCGTACCGGATCGTGGTCAGCATCGCTGATCACGCCCGCCGGTGCCGGGCTCCGATCCTGTGGGTCCGCCGGGGCCATCATGATCAAACGGTACGGCCGGGTCGGCCCCACGGCATCCGACCAAAGTCGAACCCGAGGTGTAGACCTTCGGCCCACCACCATCGGCTTTGGCTCGTAGTGGCGTATCCGGCCCCTCCAGCAATCTGTTCCACATCACCGGAACGGACGGCCCAACAAAACCTCCGAAACGGCATTCCGATTATTCCTGCGCCAACGAATGACGTGGAGTTACGCCGATCATCCGACCGCGACGAAGGAGTGAGTGATGAGATCACCGCATAACCCTGCCACCGCGCTGGAATCCCTGCACGTGCCCGTGAGCGCGGCAGCGGCAACGACAGGGCCGACCCCGACCCGAGCGTTCCGAGAGCGGGTCGTGGGCGCGACGGCTATCGCGTTGGCAGCGTCGGTGGCGATCCAGAACGCGGTGGTGATCTCGGCTGGAGCGCCAAGCTACGGGGACCCGATCAAGAAGGTGCTCGCCTTCCACGCGGAGCACCGGGTCGCGGTCGCGATCGCGGTCGGCCTGGAGGCGCTGAACCTGCCGCTGCTGCTCGGGTTCCTGACCGGTCTCCACGGGCTCGTCGAGCGCCGCGGGCGTGCGGGCGCAGACTGGGCGCGCCTTGCAGTGGCCGCAGGCGCGACCCTCTCGGCAGTCTTTGCGCTCTACGCCGTCCTGTGGAACGGTGTCGTGTTGTCCGCCGGCGAGCTCGCCGAGCCAAGCCGGGAGTTCCAGCTCGCCTGGCAATTGCATGCAGCAGCCTTCGCGTTGGCGCTGCCGGCGCTCGGCACCACATTCATCGGCGCTGCGCTGGCGGCGCATGCGGGCCAGCTGACGCCGCCATGGCAGCGTCTGCTCGCAGTGGCCGGGGGAGGCCTGCTGCTCGCCGCCGGGGCGGCCAACCTCGCGATCGCGGACGGCTCAGGGCTCATCTTCGTGGGGTTGCCCGGCTACGCCGCCTGGCTCGTGTGGCTGCTCGCGACCGGCGTGCGGCTGGTGCGCGCTCGAACAGCTGACCGTCCTGACGACGCATCGACCTCCGACGAGGAGAGATGATGGGAACCGACATCGAGGCAGCTGCGGTCGCCGCAGCGCTTGGGGCGTTCGCCGGCCGTGCGCGGGGGGTGCGATTGCCGATGCCGCGCTCGAGTTCGAGGGGAGCGGTAGTGGGCGGTCTAGGTAGCAGCGGCGGGCTGCTCCGCCCTGGGCGGCAAGGCGGGCGAGCGCTCGCCTTGAGGCCGCCGCACGGTCCGCAGCGGGATAGCTGATGGCCGGCGCGGACGTCACGTCGGGGTCGACCGTGACCAGCTCAATCGCGGTATACGCAGAACCTGCTCACGAACGGTCCGGTGTCCGCGCGGGGCCCGGCAGACATCACGCGGGCCGACGGATCCATCCTCATCTGCCGCGATGCGCATTCACGCCGACGTCGACGCAGCCGTTTAGTCGGCGCTGGGAAGGGACTCTTCCCAGCGCCGTAGCCGCTCGTGGGCCTTCTCCAGGTACGTCGCCCCAGGGACGGTTCCGCCACCGCACTCCTCGGCGAGGTACCGCTGCTCGGCGCTGAGGATCGCCAAGAGCGGATCCGGGCCGCTCGCGTAATCAGGCCACAGGACCGTGCCGTCGCGCCGGACTATATCGACTGCAAACGCGTCGCGGTGCCCACGAACATGAAGAGACAGGCCGCCGCCCGCCACGACGGCTTGCGCATCTTCCACGAGCCCGTGATCTCTGGTAGCCATGTACACAAGGATGCCCCGCATATCGGGATCCCCTCACATGCCTGGCATCCTCTCCTGGCGCGAGGCGCGGTCGCGAGAACTCTGTGAGGCCCGGTTGTGTGGATGAAGCGCGAACGCGGATGTTTTCGGTCTACTGCTCGACCAGCAGCTCGCTGGCCCAGCCGCGCATGTGTCGTGCGACGACTTCACGTACGTTGAGGGTTGGGTTGGATGGTCGGTCAGGTCAGGAGCACGGCATCGTCGAGGATGAGCGGCGACCATGTCGCCGCCCCGGTCGTGCCGTGTTTGGGGTCGACGCCGATGAACCGGCAGCCGCCGACGCGGGTGAAGGTGTGCCGGGCGGTCCAGTCGACGGTCGACCGCTGGCGGATCCGTTCGCCGCACTGCCAGGTCTCTCGCCGGTAGTTCACGATGGTCGAGTGGCCGTGGACCTGGCTGAACGGGACGGGTACGCCGGCGTCCAGCCAGGACTGGTAGACGTCCGGGCCGGCTTCCGCCCACAGTGGCCCCCGGTCATTCCAGAGCAGCGGCTCCGGTCTGGTGTTGAGCAGGTCCGCCGCCGTGCTGGCGGTCACCGGCGCGCCCAGGTCCTGCCACGCCTGGACGCTCAGGCCGGCATGGGTGATCAGAAGTTCCTCGCCCTCGGCGGTACGCACCGCGGCAGCTACCCGCAGCCACTCCTTCATCCACCACGCTCGCAGCAGCTCGGCGTTGCCCGGCGTCAGTTGCTGTGGCCAGAAGGGCTCGCTGCCAAGGTACTGCGACTCGTGGTTGCCGATCAGCTGTATCCAGCCGCCCGGGCCCGCGTCCAGCCGCTGCTGGACGAACGCGAGCACAGCCGAGCTGTCCGGACCCCGGTCGATCAGGTCACCAACCTGGATCACCAGCGTGCCAGGATCCTCGAGCATCGGTCCGATCACCGCGATGAGCTGATCGGCGCACCCACCAACATCGCCAACGATCACGATCTTCGCCATGCCGCCTCCGTGCCCCGACAGTAGCGCCATCGACATGACCGCAACGACATCCGCTCATGCCGCGAAGCGGGTTGTATCGCGGCGCCCGTTGCCCGCGGTTGAAGGCTCCTGCTTGAACTTGTCGGGTTGTAACGGTAGCTCTGGTGGGGTGGCGTGGTGGTCAAGTTGTTGCCTCATCAGGTGCACTTGTTGCGGCGGATCGCTGCCGACGAGGCGTACCCGCATTGACGTCGGCGAGGTTCCTGCGGCTGCAGAAGTTCCCGTCGCGTCGGGCGACGCCTTGGGACTTGTTTCGCTCAAGAAGCAGAATCTCGACGGCGTGCGCGAGCTGATCGAATCAGGCCGCCGACTCGCCGCGGCTGCTCGGCGAGGTGCCGCCCTCGGGCGGCGACGGGAACAGGGGTGTAATCAGAGCGGCTTTGTCCAGCAGGCGATCGGCGTACATGATCCATCCGACAATCGACACCAAAGCGACCCCTCCGCCCATCCCAGCGGCGAGACCGATCGGTGGGTCGACGGCGACATCGATCGCGAGTGCGGCGGCCGCCCCGCCGACGACGCTGTTGATCACGGCGATCGCGGTGGAGAAAGCGAAGTACGGCTTGCGGCCCTCGGCCGGCAGGCCCATGTTGGCGAACACCCCGCTGCCGTCATCATGCCCGGAGAGCAGGAACAGGTTGGCACGATCGCCGGCCACTTCTTGGTAGTAGTGCCGGATCCGGTTGATCGCCAGGCCGTAGCGGAAGTCCTCGGCGCCGCATTCGACCAGCCGGATGAAGGTCACAACCCCGAGCAGGTACAGGGTCGGCAGCATCGTGAGCGCAAACACGAAGAACACATGGCCGAGCTCGGAGACTTGGCCGATGAACCCGAGTGCGACAAGGGCACTGGAGACGGCAACGAGGTACACAGAGGCCCGGGCCGAGCTTTCGCTCATGGTCTGCGACCGGGCACCCTGTAACGTGAAGTGTTCGGTGCTCAGGGCAGTCAGTAACTGCTGCGGATCCGGCGCGTCCGCTCGGTCCCGAGCGTCCGGGCTCTCGTCGACCCGTTGGCTCATGCTCAACTCCTAGTAGCTCTCTTTTGGACGGCCGATCCTGGCATCCGGCAAAAGATCGGTGCCTGCCAGGCCCATCCGGTGAGGCCGGCTTCTGGAGCGCCCTGCCGACCAGCGCAGGGTAACGCCGGCCGCAGGACCCCGCTGACCACAGCCTGGCCCCGGCGCCGGTGCCCAGATCACGGCCACCATCGTTGACGCGCTGCTGCTACTCACGAGCCCGTGAGGCCTCGTGATCGACCAGGTACTAACCCCAAGGTGGCCACAATGGATGTTCACGAGGTTCACGAGCTGTAATGCCAACAACGCGCGACTTGCGAGCCGAATGTTTCGGTTCCTTCGCCGCTCGCCAGGTCAGCTCCGGGCGCCGGCCACCACCACAATCCGCGGCGAAAGCCTGACGTCATCGCTTTTCTTCCCGTACGACCTCGTAGCTCAGGTGCGTCGCGCGGGGTGACTCGGTGACGTCACGCTGGACCAGGCTCGTCGGCCCGGAGACCTCGAACAGCCGGGTGCCACCGCCGAGCACCAGCGGGGACAGATGGATGCGCAGCTCGTCGACCAGCCCGGCGGCGAGGCACTGGTCGATGACGTTCGCTCCGCCCATGACGAAGACGTCCTTGTCGCCCGCAGCGACTCGGGCCTGGTCGACGGCCGCAGCCACGCCCTCGGTCACGAAGCGGAACCTGGACGCGAGCCGTACTGTGGCGGGCGGTTCGTGGGTGACGACGTAGCAGGGCGGCGGGTCCGACTGGTCCTGGTCGTGCCCGTATCCGACCTCCTCGTTCCAGCCGTGCGGACCGTCCACGATGTCGTACAGCCGCCGCCCCATCACCACGGCACCGGTCTGCGCGAAGCTGCGCGCCAGTGCTGCTTCGTCGACCGGGGAACGGGGCTCCTCGAGCACCCACGCGTGGATCGCCTCGCCGCCGATGCCGAGGCCGTGCTCCTGGTCGACGCCGCGTGCGGTGACATATCCGTCCAACGACATCGAGATGTCCGCGATCACCTTGCTCATGTTGCTCCTCCGGGGTCAAGCGGCGGTGCGGTTCAGGTAGACGACGGCGGGGCCGGGCGGGAACGGCGAGTTGAACGCGATCGCGTCGTCCTGCTCGACGGTCAGCACGTCGCTCGCCGTCGTGTCGCGGGTGGTGACGTCGAACCATTCGACCTGGTACGTGCCGGCCCGCAGGTCGACGGTGAAGGTTCCGCCCTCCGGCTGCAGCACGAGGTACTCCGCGCCGGGGTTGGCCAAGGCGTAGCCGGTCGACGCGAGGTCGCGCCGCGGGTGCATGTCGATCAGGCCCATTCGCTCGGCGTACCGGCGGGTGTCGCCCATCGCCCAACGCGCCGGCTCGTAGTACGCGAACGGCGGCAGGCCCGTCTCGGAGGGTGACCCGGCCGCGGGTTCGAGTCCGGCGATCAGGCCGAAGTCCATGAGGATCGGGTGGTGGCCGCGCACGAACGACTTCCACGCCCAGAGCGCGTCGCCCTGCCCGGGTGCGTAGTGGTCCGTGTCGCTGATGACCACCTTGATGCCGTCGGCGATCGGCGGGTCGGCGTACCAGCGCGATGGTGGGGAGCCCGGCGCCATCGGATGGCCGCCGCCCGCGAAGATCTCGTCGTCGTAGCCCGGCGAGATCCATTCCGCGCGGCTGCCCAGCAGCGGATCGTTCACCTTGGTCTGCTCCGCCACCGGGAACTGCATGGTCATGCCGATCGGGTGCGGGTCGTAGCCGCGGGCCGCCTCGTGCCGCTTGACCGTATCGATGACCCAATACTGCCATTCGGTCGAGTTGCCCCACGTCGGTGCCTGCGCCATGCCCAGCATCGCGGCGAACTCCTCGGTGGCGGTGCCGTCGCCGGACGATTCGTTGGCCACCTCCCACAGCACGTTGGGCAGGTCGTGGAGGGTGTCGACGACCTTGCGGACGTACGCCTCCTGAAGCGCCTCGACGCGCGGGTGCAGCGGCAGGACCTGCAGGTCGTTGATCGAGCCCGCCGCGATGCCGTTGACGTTGTTGCCGGCATGGAACGGGTGGCCCTCGATGTGGTCCGGCGATGGGCTGAGGTGCAGGGCCCAGCCGTCGAACAGCATGACACCGACGTAGATGCCCGCCTCAACGGCCGTTGTGACCCGGGTGCGGAGGCGCTGGAAGAAGCCGTCGTCGAACCGCTCCAGGTCGAAGCGGGGCAGCCCGTCCTTCGCGGTGCCCGGCCCGGTCCGCGCCCACGGCTGCGGTGTCATGTTGAGGTGGTAGTTCCCGCCCGCCGCCTGGGAGCGGATCTGCTCCCAGCGCCAGAGCCGGATGAAGTTGTGCCCGCGTTCGGTGAGGAACCGCAGGTAGGCGGAGTAGTCCATGCGCTCCGGTTCGGGCGGGCTGTCGGGCCCGGGACCCATGCCGTCGTGCAGGTTGTTCCAGATGTGCGACCCGGTCAGGTAGACGGCCCGGCCGGCGGCGGGCCCCGCGGTCGGCGTGAAATAGCGGGGGTTGCGGGTGGAGACAACGAGCGGTCCGTCCGCTCGCATGGGTGTCGACGTCATGATCTTCACATCCTCGGGTAGGTCGCCTTCGGTGAAGCTTCCGCCCTGCGGGGGCGCGGATCATCTGCCAAGTGGCCGATGCCGCCGCCGCAGGTGGCCGATGGCCGGCCGATCCCTGGCACAGTGTGTCCATGCGCGACGAGCAGACCGTTGCCGCCCCCGCCCGGGCGCCGAACAACCTCGTAGCGCCGCTGACGTCGTTCGTCGGGCGCCACCGGGAGATCGAAGCCGCGGCGGGGCTGCTCGCGCGCCACCGGTTGGTGACGCTGACCGGGCCCGGCGGTGCGGGCAAGACGCGGCTGGCGGCGCAGGTCGCCACCCGGCAGTCGGATCGGCAACCCGACGGCGTCTGGTGGGTCGACCTCGCCGCGGTCGGTGCCGGCGCACCGACGGCCTCGGTGGCGGAGGCCGTCGCCGAAGCGGTCGGCGCGCCGGTCGTCGACGGACGCGTCCGCACGCTCTGTACGCATCTGGCCGGGTGGCGGTCGCTGCTGTGCCTCGACAACGCCGAACACCTCCTGGACGGGGTCGCCACCACAGTGGAGGCGATTCTGCGTGCCTGCCCGACCATCACCCTGCTGATCACGAGCCGCGAGCCGTTGCGCGTACCGGGTGAGGCGGTATTGGGTGTTCCGCCCTTGTCCGACGACGACGCGCTGTCGCTGTTCGTCGATCGGGCGCGCCTCGCGCAGCCCTCGTTCGCACTCGACGCGACCAACGAGACCGCCATCCGCTCGATTGCGGCGCACCTGGACGGGATACCGCTGGCGCTGGAACTGGCCGCGGCGTGGTTGCGCGCCCTCACCCCACAACAGGTCGAGGCAGGCCTGGACGACCGGTTCTCGCTGCTCGTTCGCGGTCCCCGCGGCGCGCTGCGGCGGCAGCGCACGCTCGCCGGCTCGATCGAATGGAGCTACGCCCTGCTCGACGAGACCGACCGGACGGTGTTTCGCCGACTCGCCGTCTTCCCCGGGACCTTCGGGCTCGCGGCGGCGCGGGCGCTCTGCTCCGGTGCACCGGTGACCACCGGCGAGGTTCTCCCGGCCCTCGGCCGGCTCGTGGACAAGTCGCTGGTAGTGGCGGACGTAGAGGCCGATGAGTCGCGCTACCGGCTGCTGGAGACGATCCGCGTCTTCGCCGCGGCCCGCCTGGTGGAGGCTTCGAGCACCTGGACCCGCAGCGCACCTACACCGTCAACTCGAAGGCGCTGCAG
>NZ_JBFAIU010000297.1:0-9543 GCF_040654855.1 Asanoa sp. NPDC050611 | reverse complement strand
TGTGGGTCAGCGTGACCCGGACGTCCGTGACCGGCCAGCCGTAGAGGCCCTGTTCGCACCTGGTCCGAGGTCTCGTCGGTGCCCGAGCCGACCACGGAGTCGTGCGCCGACGACTCGACGATCTTCCGCCAGGCCAGCTCGAGGAAAGGTGTCTGGCCGTCGCCGCCCCAGGTCGCGAGGAACCGCTCCGCGTGGTCGACGGTCCGCTCGGCGACGGCCATGGCCCGCTTCAGCTCGGTGCGCACCGAGAGCACGCCCGGCAGGATGTTGCCGCGCACGTGGCTGCGCAGCTCGCCGCGGACGGTCTCGCGGACCTCGGCGCGGGCGTGCGTGGTCACGTACTCCTCGATGGTGGCGACGGTGATGCCGCCGGCCGCGCGCAGCCACGCGCCGAGCCGCGGATCCGGTGCGGCGTGGTCCGTGCCGACCATCGCGAGCACCGGGTCGCCGCCCCAGCGGTCGGCGGTCATCCGGCTGTAGTCGGCGAGCGCGCGGTCGATCACCGCCGGCACGAGGATCACGTCGAGGCCGTTGTCGTAGCCGTCGAACAGGAACTCGGTGCGCACCGTGGAGCCGTCGGGCGCCTCCCACCGGAACGCGTGGCCGGCGACGCTGCCCGGGACGCCCCGCCAGAGCGCGGCGTGGGCGATGCCGGCGCGGTGCAGGATCTGCGGCATCTGCGCGACGTGGCCGAACATGTCCGGCAGGTAGCCCACCGGCATCGCCCGGCCGAGCGCGGTCGCGTCGGCCCAGCCGAACTCCAGGTTGCGGACGATCGTCTCGCCGGAGCAGAGGAACTCGTCGAGCAGGATGTACCAGGGTCCGAGCGCCAGGCGACCCGCGCGCGCCAGCTCCGCCACGTCAGACCGGCGCTCCGGCCGGATCGCCAGGTAGTCGAGGATCGCCGCCGTCTGGCCGTCCACGGTGAAGCGGAACGAGGGGTCCCGGCGCGCGGTCTCCAGGACCACGTCGAACGCTTCCACGAGGCGGTGGCGGAAGACCTGGAACGGCTCGTACCACTCGCGATCCCAATGGAAGTGCGGGACGAAGACGGCGTAGCTCTGCATCGAGGCCGAAGCCCTTTCGGGGACAGGTCGGAGGGGACCCTGGCAAGATCGGGAATTAGCAAATCATGTTTTCAAACTCGACGCAACGAGATGTTCTCGCGATCGAAACGGGGCTCAGCCTGCGGAGATGAGCAGCGTCGAGGCCTTGGGCGAGAACGTGCCGTCGAAGACGAGCGTCGCGGCGCCGACGGCGGCCACGTCGACCGGGATCACGGACTCGGTGAACCGCACGTCGTGCGGCGGCACGAGGGCCGGGTCGGCCCGCACGACGCCGGGCAGCACGTCGAGCACGATCGTCGCGATGCGCGACCAGAACGGGCCGCCGAAGATGACGCGCTCGATGTCGAGGAGGTTGACGAGCACCACGACCGCGCGGGCGATCTGCCGGGCCGCGTCGGCGACCACCTCGTGTGCCCGCGCGTCGCCGGCCCGGGCCAGCGCGGCCAGCGCCGAGAACGCCTCGTCGATCTCGGGGATCCCGGCCGGGCCGGGCGGCAACGTGCCCGGCAGGATGCCCTCGCGCTGCGCCCGCTCGACCAGCGCGCGGGGCACGGCGCTGTAGCCGACGCAACCGCGCCGCCCGCAGACGCACTCCGGACCGTCGGGGTCGACCGTCATGTGGCCGGGGTCGCCGGCGTTCGAGCTGACCCCGCGGACGACCTCACCGCCGACCGCGATGCCCGTGCCGAGGCCGGTGCCGTAGTACATGAACGCGAAGTCGCGGCTGTCGCCGGCGTCGGCGTACCAGAGCTCGGCGACCGCCGCCGCCGTCACGTCCTTCTCCAGCAGCACCGGCAGGCCCGTCGCGGCGCTGAGCGCGGTGCGCAGCGGGACGCGGTGCCAGTGCGGGAGCATCGGCGGGTTCAGCACGATGCCGTCCGCGATGTTGACCGGGCCGGGAGTGGCGATCCCGATGCCGAGCACGCGGGACCGGTCGACGCCGGAGGTCGTGATCAGCGCGTCGATCGAGCGGCCCATCTCGTCGATCACCGACTGCGGGTCCTGCGCGGAGGGCGTGCCGCTGCGGGTGTGGTCGCGCACCTCGCCGGCGAGGTCGACCACCACGTACGTGATGACCGCCGGGTCGATGTGCACGCCGATCGAGAAGCCGCCGGCCGGGTTCAGCCGCAGGATGCCGGGCGGTTTGCCGGGGCCGCTGACCCGCGTGCCGTGCTCCTCGATGAGCCCGCTGGCCAGCAGCCGGCGGCACACGTTGGCGACGGTCATGTTGCTCAGCCCCGTGACGGAGGCGAGCTTCGAGCGGGTGCTGCCGTCGGGGTGGCGGCGGATGGCGTCGAGGACGACGGTCTGGTTGTACTCACCGACCGCGGGCAGGTTCGAGCCCGTCAACACCACTTGCGTCGTCCTCCCGGCGCCGGCGTCAACACCGGCACCGGGCACAGTACATCAGGTGTTCCGGGGGAAGCCCAGGTTCAGTCCACCGTGGCTCGGGTCCAGCCAGCGGGAGGTGACCACCTTTCCGCGCGTGAAGAAGTGCACGCCCTCGGTGCCGTGCGCGTGGCTGTCGCCGAACAGGCTGTTCTTCCAACCGCCGAACGAGTAGTACGAAACGGGCACCGGGATCGGCACGTTGACGCCCACCATCCCGACCTCGACCTCACGCTGGAAGCGGCGCGCCGCTCCGCCGTCGTTGGTGAAGATGGCCGTGCCGTTGCCGTAGGGGTTGGCGTTGATCAGGTTCAGGCCTTCGTCGTACGACCGTACGCGCATGACCGAGAGCACCGGCCCGAAGATCTCGTCGCGGTAGACGGACATCGCGGGCGTGACGTGGTCGAAAAGGGTGGGCCCGAGCCAGAAGCCGGCCCCGTCCCCGTCGAACTCGCCGTCGCGCCCGTCGACCACGAGCGTCGCGCCCTCGGCGACGCCGGCGTCGAGGTAGCTGGCCACCTTGTCCCGGTGCGCCCCGGTGACCAGCGGGCCCATGTCGCAGCCGCGGGTGCCGTCGCCGGTGCGCAGCCGGCCCATCCGGTCCTGGATCCGCTTGACCAGGTCGTCGGCCACGCCGTCGACGACGACCAGCGCGGAGATGGCCATGCAGCGCTCGCCGGCCGAGCCGAAGCCCGCGTTGATCGCCGCGTCCGCGGCCAGGTCGAGGTCGGCGTCGGGCAGCACCAGCATGTGGTTCTTGGCTCCGCCGAGAGCCTGGACCCGCTTGCCGTGTGCCGTGCCTGTCTCGTACACATATTTGGCGATTGGTGTGGAACCGACGAACGACACGGCTTTGACGTCCGGGTGCGTGAGGAGCGCGTCGACCGCCTCCTTGTCGCCGTGCACGACGTTCATGACCCCGTCGGGCAGGCCGGCCTCGGTCCAGAGCCTGGCCACCGCGACCGCCGCCGACGGGTCCTTCTCGCTCGGCTTGAGCACGACGGCGTTGCCGCAGGCGATGGCGATCGGCACGAACCAGAGCGGCACCATGGCTGGGAAGTTGAACGGCGCGATGACGGCGACGACGCCGAGCGGCTGGCGGATCGAGTAGACGTCGACGTTCGTCGACGCGTTCTCCGTGAAGCCGCCCTTGAGCAGGTGCGGGATGCCGCAGGCGAACTCGGCGACCTCCAGGCCGCGCATGACCTCGCCGCGGGCGTCGTCGAGCACCTTGCCGTGCTCGGCGGTGATCAGCGCGGCGATCTCGTCCTTGTGCGCGTTGAGCAGTTCCCGGAAGGCGAACAGGACCTGGGTGCGCTTGGCCAGCGAGGCGTCGGCCCAGCCGGACCAGGCCTGGCGGGCCGTGGTCACGACCTCGCCGACGAGGTCGGCGGAGGCCAGGTCGACGTGGGCGGTGACCGCGCCGGTCGCCGGGTTGAACACCTCGCCGGTGCGCTCCGCGGTGCCCGCCCAGGGCCGGCCCGCGATCAGGTGGGTGACGGTGTTCATTCGGCGTCCTTCCGGTGCGACGGCGCGAGCAGCGGCCGCTGGGCCTTCTTCTCCGCGAGGTAGGTGTCGTAGGCCGCGCGGGTGGTGTCCAGCTCGCTGACCTGGCTGACCGGGACGTCCCACCAGGCCTCGCTGTCGGGCGCGTGGATGGTCGGGTCGGTCTCGACGTGGATGACGATCGGGCCGTTGTCCCAGGCTTTCGCGTCTTTGATCGCCTGCTCCAGCTCGGCCCGGCTGTGCGCCTCGATGACCGTGGCACCGAGGCTGCGGGCGTTCGCGGCCAGGTCGATCGGCAGCTTGTCGCCGTCGAGCCGGCCCGTGGCCGGGTCCCGGTAGCGGTAGGCGGTGCCGAAGCGCTGTGAGCCGAGCGACTCGGAGAGCGAGCCGATCGAGTGGAAGCCGTGGTTCTGCACGATCACCACGATGATCTTCACGCGCTCCTGGACGGCGGTGACGAGCTCGGTCGGGTTCATCAGGTACGAGCCGTCGCCGACGAGGACGAAGACGTCCCGGCCGGGGTCGGCCAGCTTGACGCCGATGCCGCCGGGGATCTCGTAGCCCATGCAGGAGAAGCCGTACTCGACGTGGTACGCCTTGCGGTCCCGGACGCGCCACAGCTTGTGCAGGTCGCCGGGCATCGAGCCGGCGGCGCAGACCACGACGTCGCGCGGGTCGGACAGCTCGTTGACACAGCCGAGCACGGTGCCCTGGGTGAGCACGCCCGGCGCGGTGGTCCCGGCCGGCGGGTGGTAGGCGGCGTCCACCTTGGCGTCCCACTCGCGCGAGAGCGTGCCCTGGCGGTCCTGGTAGCCCGCGTCCACTGTGTAGTCACCGAGCGCCGCGGCCAGCGCGGTCAACGCTTCCCGGGCATCCGCGACCACGGCCAGGCCCGACTGCTTGCCCGCGTCGAAGCTCGCGACGTTCACGTTCACGAACCTGACGTCGGGGTGCTGGAACGCGGTGCGGGACGCGGTGGTGAAGTCGCTCCAGCGCGTGCCGACGCCGATCACCACGTCGGCCTCGCGGGCGAGCGCGTTGGCGGCCGTGGTGCCGGTCGAGCCGATCGCGCCCATCGCCCGCGGATGGCCGTGCGGCAGGGATCCCTTGCCGGCCTGGGTCTCCGCGACCGGGATGCCGGTGGCGGCGGCGAACGCCTCCAGGGCGGCCTCGGCGCCGGAGTAGTGCACGCCGCCGCCGGCGACGACGATCGGCGTGCGGGCGGTTCTGATGATCGCGGTGGCGTCCGCGACGTCGGCCTGCTCGGGCGCGGGGCGGCGGATCCGCCAGACCCGCTCGGCGAACAGCTCGTCCGGCCAGTCGTACGCCTCTGCCTGCACGTCCTGCGGCAGCGCGATGGTGGCGGCGCCGGTGTCGACCGGGTCGGTGAGCACGCGCATGGCGCCGAGCAGCGCGGCCGGCAGCTGTTCCGGTCGGTTGACCCGGTCGAAGAAGCGCGACAGCGGCCGGAAGGCGTCGTTGACCGTGACGTCCGCCGCGTGCGGCACCTCCAGCTCCTGCAGCACCGGCCCGGCGACCCGGGTCGCGAACGTGCCCGAGGGGAGCAGCAGCACCGGGAGGCGGTTGACCGTGGCCAGCGCCGCACCGGTGAGCATGTTCGTCGAGCCCGGGCCGACCGAGGCCGTGCAGGCCCACGTCCGGAGACGGTCCTTCTGCCGGGCGTACGCGACCGCGGTGTGCACCATCGCCTGCTCGTTGCGGGCCAGCACGTACGGGAGGAAGTCGTCCTGGAGCAGCGCCTGACCGAGGCCCGCGACGTTGCCGTGCCCGAAGATGCCGAGACAGCCGGCGAACAGGCGCTGCCGCTCGCCGTCGCGCTCGGTCCACTGGTTGTGCAGGAAGCGCACGACGGCCTGGCCGACGGTGAGCCTCATCGGCGTCCTCCGATCGGGAGTCGGGGATCGACCTCCTGGCCGGTCCAGGTGCCACGCACCCAGCCGTGCGCGGGGTCGTCGCAGATCAGCCAGGCCCGCGTGGCGCCGGGGCCGGCCATGACGTTGAGGTAGTACAGGTGGTAGCCGGGCGGTGCCATCGCCGGGCCGTGCCAGCCGTGCGGCACCAGCACCACGTCGCCGGAGCGGACCTCGGCGAGCACGTCGATCGGGCGGTCTTCCGTGCCGTAGACGCGCTGGTAGCCGACCGGGTCACCGACGCCGTCGGCCTCGGACTCCAGCTCGAAGTAGTAGATCTCCTCGAGCGCGGTCTCGGCGCCGGGGCGTTCCTCGTCGTGCTTGTGCGGCGGGTACGAGCTCCAGTTGCCGGCCGGCGTGACCACCTCGCACGCGATGATCGAGTCGGCGTCGAGCACGCCCGGCACGCCGAAGTTGCGCACCTCCCGCGAGGCGGTGCCGGCACCGCGCAGCTCGACCGGCACGTCGGCGGCGGCGAGGTGCCGGAACGGTTTCCGCTCCCGCGCCTTCGCGCCGCAGAGGGCGACCCTGGCCGTGCCCGGCCCCGGGTTGTGCACCGTCAGCGCGGTGTCGCGGGGGACATAGGCCACGTCGGTCGGGCCGGCGAACACGCTCGCCCGCCCGGCCAACCGGACCGCGTTCACCTCCGGGCTGCCGCTCAGCGGCACCACGATGAGCTCGCTGTCGCCGGTGTCCAACCGGACGCCTTCGCCCGGCGCGAGCGCGGCCACCCGGAGGCTGGTGTGCTTCCAGCCGTCGACCGCGTCGGTGATCGAAACCTGGAACGGGCCGTCGGCCGCTGACCCGAACTTCCGTACCCAGCGGGCGTTGTCGCTCATCGGTGCACCAGCCCGGCCGCGGTGTCGACGGCTTTCGCCACGTCGCCGTCCGGTGGGAAGAGCAGCGCCCGCCCCACCACCAGGCCGCGCACCGCGGGCAGGTCGAGGGCGCGGCCCCAGGCGGCGTAGGTCTCGTCGGGATGCCCGCTCGGGTCGCCGCCGAGCAGCAACGTCGGCAGCGTGGTGGCGTCCATGACCCGCGGCAGGTCGTCGACGACCGGCAGCTTGAGCCACGTGTGCCGGCTGGTCGCGCCGAGCCCGGCCGCGACGTGGATCGAGGTGATGGTCGAGTCCGGGTCGAGCAGGTTGCGCACCTTGCCGTCGTCCCGGACCGACAGGAACGGCTCCACCATCGCCATCAGACCATGGTCGGCCAGCGCGTTGATCGCCTGGCCACCGGCCTCCAGGGTGGCGGCGGTGCCCGGGTCGCCGAGGCAGATCCGGGTCAGCATCTTCCCGCCGTCCAGGCCGCGGGCCACGATCTCCCGGGCCGTGTAGGCGGTGAACCGGTCGTCGAACTCGAAGGCCGCACCGTGCAGGCCGCCCCGGTTCATCGAGCCGATCGCGACCTTGTCCTCGAGCGCGCCCATCAGCAGCAGGTCGTCGAGGACGTCCGCCGTGCCGAGCACACCGTCGACGCCGGGCCGGGACAGCGCGGTGGCCAGGCGACGCAACAGGTCGGTGCGCGACGCCATGGCCAGCCGGTCGCCCCGCACACCGAGGGCGGCCCGGGCCGGGTGGTCGGCGGCCACGATGAGCAGCCGGCCGTCGGCGCCGACCAGGTCGCGCCGCTTGCGGGCGGCCCAGCCGTCGACGATCCGGTGCGGTTCGCGTACGCGGATCTCGGTCAGTCCGGCGATGTCCGTCATCGTCCACCCTTCTGGGCGATCAAGGCCTCGACCTCGGCCGTGTACGGCATGGCGCTGGAGCACTCCAGTCGCGAGGCGACGATGGCGCCGGCCACGTTGGCGAAGGTCAACGTGCGGCGCAGGTCCCAGCCGGCGATCAGGCCGTGCACGAGCGCACCGCCGAACGCGTCGCCGGCACCGAGCCCGTTGACCACCTCGACGGGGAACGGCGGCACCTCGACGCGCTCGTCGGCGGTCGCGGCGAGCACGCCCCTGGGGCCCTGCTTGACGATCGCCAGCTCGACGCCGCGCTCCAGCAGCGCGTCGGCCGCGCGCTGCGGGTCGGTCTCGCCGACGGCGACGGCGCACTCCTCGCGGTTGCCGACGGCGACCGTGACGTGTGCGAGGGCCCGGCCCACCTGGGCGGTGGCCTCGGCCGGGTCGGGCCAGAACATCGGCCGGTAGTCGAGGTCGAGCACCGTGTGCGCCCGGCGGCCGCGGGCCGCCCAGGCGGCGAAGTGCGCGGACCGCGACGGCTCCTGGGACAGGCCGGTGCCGGTCGCCCAGAACACCGCGGCGTCCCGCACCGCGTCGACCGGGATCTCGGCCGGCTCGACCATCAGGTCCGGCGCGATGGGGTAGCGGTAGAACCAGAGCGGGAAGTCGTCCGGCGGGAACACCTCGCAGAACGTCACCGGCGTGGGCGGGCCGTCGACGGCGGTCACGAAGGTGTCGTCGACGCCGAACTCGCGCAGCGCCTTATGGATGTAGCGGCCGAAGGCGTCCTGGCCGGTGCGGGTGATGATGGCGGCCCGGCGGCCGTGCCGGGCGGCGGCCACCGAGACGTTGGTCGCGCTGCCGCCGAGGAACTTCTCGAAGTGCTTGACGTCCTCGAGGCCGACGCCGTGCTCCAGGGGATAGAGGTCGACCCCGATGCGGCCGATCGCGACCAGGTCGTACGCCGTCATCGGTCGGCCCGCGCGGTCAGCAGCCACTCGATGCTGGCACGGACGGCCTCGACCGGCCCGTCGCTCTCGCCGTCGAGCACCGTGTCCTGCTCCAGCACGTACCAGCCCTGGTAGCCCGCGTCCTCCAGCGCCGTGACGATCGCGGCGAGGTCGACGTCGCCCTGCCCGAGCGGGACGTACATGCCGGCCGCGACCGCGTCGGTGTAGGTCGCCTCGCCCTTGCGCACCTGGGCCGCCCAGTCGGTGCGGACGTCCTTGAGGTGGACGTGCGCGATGCGCTCCGGGTGCGCCCGGGCGACCGCGACCGGGTCGCCGCCGCCGATCAGCAGGTGGCCGGTGTCGAGGCAGAGGCCGATGCGGCTGCCGTCGAGCACCTTCTGTGTTTCCGCACCGCTCTCCACCATCGTGCCGACGTGCGGGTGCAGCGTCGCGTGCAGGCCGCGGGCGGCGGCGGCGTCGGTGATCCGGTCGAGGTTGCCGAGCAGGGTCGACCAGCCGGCGTCGTCGAGGACCGGGCGGTCGTCGTAGCCCTCCTGGCCGGTGGCGGCGGCGATCACGACGGTCGAGGCGGCGGCGGCGACGAGCCCGTCCATCGCCTTCTGGACGTCCGGGAGCGGGTCGTGCCGCGCGTCGTGCAGCACGACCGGGACGAACTGGCCGACGGCCGCCAGCCCGTAGGCGTTCAGCGTCGCCGCCTTCTCGGCCGGCGCGTCGGGGAGGAAGCCGTCCGGGCCGAACTCCGTCGCGGCCAGGCCCAGCTCGCGCATCTGCCGCAGCACGGTCTCCGGCGGAAGCTGGTGGCCCCAGCCGGGCACCTCGCAGACGCCCCAGGAGATGGGTGCGCCGGCGATCCTACGGGCGATGCTCATCTACCGTCCTTTGATCTCGGTGAGGGCGACCGGGCGGTGCTGCGCGGCGACCTCCTGGCTGACCTGTTCGGCGATCTTCTTCTCGGCGAAGTTCGCGGCCACCCGATCACCCACGACCAGGATCCC
>NZ_JBFAIU010000296.1:0-9556 GCF_040654855.1 Asanoa sp. NPDC050611 | reverse complement strand
GGCGCGAGCGCCTCGGCCTCGCGGCGGCGCCGGTGGTGCTCGTGCTCGCCGTCGTCGTGGCCGTGCTGGTCGCGGGCGGCGGTTGGGCGTGAGTTTCTTGTCGATGGTCGGTGCGACGATCCCTGCCGTGACGAGACGACGCATCGACGACCTGGTCCGGCGACCCCGACGTCAAAGGGCGCGGTCTCCGGCGCCGATGGCCGCCACCGGTCTTCAGCACGACGGCGGGGTCCTCGTCGCCGTCCGGGTCGAGCACCTCGAACCCGAGCGCTGCCGCGCGCGGAGGCATCGTGTCGACAATGGACGGCACGTCCGGTCGTGCGAGCCTTGGGCACCCCTTCGCATGGCCGCGCGCGGAGGGCAGGTCTGCCGCGTCGTCGCCAGCCTGCCCTTCGCCGCCTCGGCGGAGTGGAAGACCACGGCCCGGTTGATCCGGTCCGGTTAGCGCCGGATCATCGTGTCGGGGGCGGTGCTGCGGCGCAAGGCCTCTTCGGCGTCATCCTTGCCGGCGCGAAGCGTTGGCTCCGTCGGGATCGGCTTGGCCGTTGCCGGTGGGGCGGCGGGTCAGGACCTGCGCACCGGACTCCGTGACCGCGACCGTGTGCTCGGAGTGGGCGGTGCGGGAGCCGTCGGCGGAGCGGATCGTCCAGCCGTCCTCGTCGTACCGGATCTTGTCAGTGGTGCGGCACAGCCAGGGCTCGATCGCGATGGTGAGGCCCGGCTCCAGTTTCATGCCGCGGCCGGCGCGGCCGTCGTTGGAGACGTGCGGGGCCTCGTGCATGGTGCGGCCGATGCCGTGGCCGCCGAACTCGGCGTTGACGCTGTAGCCGTACGAGTGCGCGACCTCGCCGATCGCCGCGGAGACGTCGCCGAGGCGGCCGCCGGGCCGGGTGGCGGCGATGGCCGCCTCCAGCGCGACCTCGGTGGCCTCGATCAGCTTCAGGTCGGCCGGGTCGGGGGAGCCGACGATGACGGAGAGCGCCGAGTCGGCGACCCAGCCGTCGATGCCGACCGCCATGTCGATGCTGAGCAGGTCGCCGTCGGCCAGGACGTAGTCGTGCGGGAGGCCGTGCAGCACCGCGTCGTTGACCGACAGGCACAGCACGTTGCGGAACGGGCCGCGACCGAACGACGGGGCGTAGTCCCAGTAGCAGGACTCCGCGCCGCGTTCCTTGATCCGGCGGCGGGCGTGGTGTTCGATGTCCATCAGGTTGACGCCGACCGCGGCGACACCGCTCAGCTCGGCGAGCAGTTCGCCGACGAACTGGCCGGTCACCGCCATCCGGGCGATCTCCTCGGCGGACTTGAGCTCGATCACGGCAGCCTCCCTCTTCCGTTGCGGTATTTTTATACCACGCGCTCGGTGGAGGGATATCCTGCTGGCATGGTTCGCCAACCACTGACCGCCGCACAGATCGCAGCGGGCCGGCGCGTCGGCGCCGCCCTGCGGGCCGCGCGGGCCGATCGCAGCCTCGTGGAGGTGGCCCTGGCGGCCGGCATCTCACCGGAGACGCTCCGCAAGATCGAGGCTGGCCGCCTCCCCGCGCCGGCGTTCGGCACCGTGGTCTGCCTCAGCCACGCCCTCGACGTACCCCTGCATGACCTGGCCGAGGTCTGGCTGGCTGAGATGCCCATCAGGCAGGCGTCCTAGGGGTCAGCCGCGACGCGACGGCCGGGGCACGGACAGCGCGAGCCGGCCCAGGTCGACCCAGTCCAGGGCCGCGCGGGCGGCGCGCACGCCGGGTCGGTGGCGCGGCACCCGGACACGGAGGGCGGCCGGGCGGATCCGGGCCACCAGCGGCGTCGGCAGGAGCAGCGCCTCGCCGTCCACGCCGACCGGGACCGGGCGGCCGCCGGCCTCGATGACCGCCTCGCGGGCCGCCACGATGGTCACGGACTCGGAGCGACGACCGCGGAGCAGCCGCACGGCGTCCGCGGTCGAGTCGACCATGAGCGCGATGACGCCGAGCCGGCCGCGGTCCAGGCGGGGGCGATGACCCAGACCCGCGAAATCGTCCACTGTGTACGGGTTGTTGCTCACCAGGATCGCCTGCGGCGCCTCCCAGACGGTTTCGCCCACCCGTAGGCACAACGGCGGGCCGGTCTGTCGCGCCAGGAGCTCGGGCAGCAGTGACAGGGCGGTGCGGGCCTTGTCGGCGCGGTACGCGTCGCTCTGCACGATGGCCGCGTACACGCCGAACGAGGCGTTGTTGACGAACGTCCGGCCGCCGAGGTCGCCCAGGTCCACCCGGACCTCGACGCCGTCCGTCAGGGCGTCGAGGCAGGCCGCCGGGTTCTCGCGGTCCAGGCCGAGGTCGAGCGCGAAGTGGTTGCGGGTGCCGGCCGAGATGACGAGGAACGGGAGGTCGTGCTCCGCCGCGATGCCCGCCACGATCGCCTGGGTGCCGTCGCCGCCGGCCACGCCGAGCAGGTCCGCACCGCGCTCGACGGCGTCCCGGGCCAGGGCCGCCACGTCCGTCGTGCCGGTCGCGTCCAGGAGGGCCACCTCGGCGCCGAGCGCACGGGCGCGGTTCGCCAGGTCGAAACGGGCGACCTTGCCGCCGCCCGAGCGTGGATTCATGATCAGGAAAGGGTGGCGGGGCGGCGGGGTGTCGACTTCGCGCGGTGCGCGTACGGCCTGGGCGAGGGCGCGCCGCCCGACGGTGGCCGCCAGCACGAGCAGGCCCGCCGAGACCGCGGCCACCCAGACCAGCCGGTGCAGCGCGAAGACCACCAGCACGGCGACGGGCGCGGCCACGACGAGCAGTGCGGCGAACCAGCGCAGGACGCCGGCCCGGGCGAGGAACCACCACGCGGCCGCGACGGTGGCGACGAGGCAGGCGGCCGCGATCACCAGCATCGCCACGCTGCCCACGACACCGGCGACGAGCACCGGCACGGCGAAGGCGGCCAGCACGCCGAGGATCGCCGCGCGGGCCAGCCATCGGTCGAGCAGCGACGACCCCGAGCGTCGGCCCGGGGTCGTCGAAAGCGTGGCCATATTTCCGAATTTTACGCCCAGACCGTGACGCCTGGTCGGATCATGCGGGGGCGAGGAGGCAGAACTCGTTGCCTTCCGGGTCGGCGAGAACCATCCAGTGCACGTCGGGGCCGACGTCGATGGCGGTGGCACCGAGCGCCCGCAGCCTGGCCGCCTCGGCGTCGACGTCGTCACCCGGGTAGGGCCGGACGTCGAGATGAACCCGGTTCCACCCGGACTTGACGTCGGGCGTACGCAGGAACAGCAGATAAGGCCCAATGCCCTTGGCGGACCGCAGCACCGCGTTGCGGTCGGTCACCTGGTGCAGGGTCCAGTCCGTGGCCTGGCTCCAGAAGTCGGCCATGGCCCGCGGATCGGCGCAGTCGACCACGACGGTCCCGATCGGTCCGGTGTCCTGGGCGTGCGGCCCGGGGGCCTGCACGCAGAACTCGTTGCCTTCCGGGTCCGCCATGACGATCCACGGGACGTCGCCCTGCCCGATGTCGACCCGCGTGGCGCCGAGGCTCTCGAGGCGCTCGACGAGCTCGGCCTGATGGGCGGTCGAGGTGGTGGCGAGGTCGACGTGCACGCGGTTCTTCACGGTCTTGGGCTCGGGGGAGACGACGAGGTCGACACAGACGGCGACGGGGTCCGGGTAGGTGACGTCCTCGGGCTCGAGGTTGATCACGCCGGGTCCCTCGCTCTCCATGCCCCACCCGAGCGCCTCAGCCCAGAATGCGCCCAGCGCCGATTCGTCCCGAGCCTTCATGGTGATGTGCACCAACCGCGTCGCCATGCCACGACGCTATCGCGCCGCATTTCACCGCCACCGCCCGGCGTTTGGTGTCCGCACTGGCCCAAGGTCGGTGCGTCCGTCTGCGACGTCGCGCGTTGGTCGACGACTGGTGGCCGCGCGCATCACCCCGACATGGGGTGATGCGTATCTGTATTCAGAGCAAAGCCGACACGCCGACGCGGCCCGTTGGCGAACGGCCAGTGCGCCATCATTCCGGGCGCATCTCCCTTGCCAGGTCGGCGCGCCCGGTGCCGCGCGAAGGGTCGATCGATGGGCAGTGCGCCTCGCCAAGTTGGCGGGTTGGTCTGTATCCGGCGGTGGCTGGATGCGCCGCGGACGGGTTGGTCGATGGTCAGAGCGTTTGGCTCGGCCGCGTCCCCCTTTGCCGGGAGCGGGAGGTCGCCGGCGGCAGAAGCACGGTGCTTGGGCGAAGCCCTGCCCGCGACCGCCGGTTGGCGGGGGCGGGAGGTCGCCGGCGGCAGAAGCACCGTGCTTGGGCGAAGCCCTGCCTGCGACCGCCGGCTGGTCACCATCGCAGCCAGGCCGGCCCTGTATACGGGCAGTCCACTGCGGTGCGTGAGCAGATGGCGCAGCGCGACAGCCACAGGACCAGCGCGCCCGTAAAGGACTTGGGGACACTGCCAATTCGGAAATGTCCGTCTACGGCGGGCAACTCGGCGGACGGCGGGAGTTGGCCCGCCCGAATGCGGTTGATTCGACCGTGTCACCATGACGCCGGCGGCGACGTACCGGCGTACCGGAGCATCGAGCACGGTGTCACTCTGGGTGCACGCCAGGCTCCGGACCTGTTAGCGCTCACACCATATGCGACAGTCGCCCGCGGGAGCGCGAGATCAGGAACCGCCTTGTTACGAGACCGTGACCGCAGCATGTCGGTTCGAGGGCTTGACGGTCCAGTTGTTAGCGCTAACACTGGCCGACGTTGTAATCCGCGAAACGTTGATGGCACCAACCCCGGAGGGGGGACAGCTTGTGAACAGACGAATTCTGGCCGCTCTGGGCGCCGCGGCGGTGGCGCTGAGCATGGCGGCCTGCAGCGGTGAGGGCGCCGGCAGCGGCACGGACACCGCCGCGCAGGCACCGTCCGAGCTGAAGATCGGCGTCTCCATGCCGACGCAGACCTCGGAGCGCTGGATCGCCGACGGCAACTCCGTCAAGGAGAAGCTGGAGGCCAAGGGCTACAAGGTCGATCTGCAGTACGCGAACGACGACATCCCGACCCAGTCGCAGCAGGTCGACCAGATGATCACGCAGGGCGCCAACGTCCTGGTCATCGCGGCCATCGACGGCACCGCGCTGTCCAGCCAGCTCCAGGCCGCCGCCGACAAGAAGATCCCGGTCATCTCGTACGACCGGCTGATCCGCGACAGCAAGAACGTCGACTTCTACGTCAGCTTCGACAACTACAAGGTCGGCGTCGCGCAGGCGACGGCGCTCCTGGTCGGGCTGGGCGTGCTCAACAAGGACGGTTCGCCGGGGACGGCCAAGGGGCCGTTCAACGTCGAGCTGTTCGCGGGTTCGCTCGACGACAACAACGCGCACTTCTTCTTCGACGGCGCGATGGACACGCTCAAGCCGCACATCGACAAGGGCACGCTCGTCGTGAAGTCGAAGCAGACGTCCATCGAGCAGGCGGCGATCCTGCGGTGGCAGCAGGAGACCGCGCAGAAGCGCATGGAGGACCTGCTGACCTCCAGCTACAACGACGGCTCCAAGGTCGCCGGCGTGCTGTCCCCGTACGACGGCCTCTCCCGCGGCATCATCACCGCGCTGCAGAACGCCGGCTACAAGGGCAAGATGCCCGTGGTGACGGGTCAGGACGCGGAGATCGCGTCGGTCAAGCTGATCAACGATGGCGTGCAGAGCTCGACCATCTTCAAGGACACCCGACTGCTGGCCGACCAGGCCGTCAAGGCCGCCGAGGCGTTCCTGAAGAAGCAGACGCCGGAGGCCAACGACACCAAGACGTACGACAACGGTGTCAAGGTCGTGCCGTCGTACCTTCTGCCGGTCGAGACGGTCTACAAGGACGACATCCAGAAGTCGCTGATCGACTCAGGCTACTGGACGGCCGACGAGGTCAAGGCCGGCCAGGCCAAGTGACCGACCGGCAGGCCCGGTGACCCTCCGCGGGTCACCGGGCCTGCCGCCCGCAAGCACGCAGAAGGAGGACGGATGACCGACGCGCTGCTGGAGATGCGCGACATCACCAAGACTTTCCCCGGTGTGAAGGCGCTCGAGAACGTGTCGATCGCCGTCCGGCGCGGCGAGATCCACGCGATCTGCGGTGAGAACGGCGCGGGTAAGTCCACGCTGATGAAGGTGCTCTCCGGGGTTTACCCGACCGGCTCGTACACCGGTGAGATCGTGTTGGACGGAAAGCCGGTGCACTTCAACGGCATCCGCGACAGCGAGTCCCAGGGCATCGTCATCATCCACCAGGAGCTGGCGCTGGTGCCCTTCCTCTCGATCGCCGAGAACATCTTCCTCGGCAACGAGGTGCGCGGTGCGGGCGGGCTGATCGACTGGAACCGGGCCAACGCCGAGGCCGCGAAGCTGCTCGCCGAGGTCGGCCTCGACGAGAACCCGGTCTCGCCGGTGATCCAGCTGGGCGTCGGCAAGCAGCAGTTGGTCGAGATCGCCAAGGCACTGTCCAAAGAGGTCAAGCTGCTGATCCTGGACGAGCCGACCGCCGCGCTCAACGACGTCGACTCGGCCCACCTGCTCGACCTGCTCCGGCGCCTGCGCGACCGGGGCATCACCTGCATCATGATCTCCCACAAGCTCAACGAGATCACCGCGATCGCCGACTCCACGACGGTGATCCGCGACGGCCGCACGGTCGAGACGCTCGACATGAGCTCACCGGACTCGACGCAGGCGCGGATCATCCGCGGCATGGTCGGCCGCGACATCGAGAGCTTCTATCCCGACCGCGAGTCGGCGCCGGGCGAAGAGGTCTTCCGGATCGAGGACTGGACCGCCTGGCACCCGACCCAGGACCGCAAGGTCGTCGACGGCGCCAACCTCAACGTGCGCGCGGGCGAGGTGGTCGGCATCGCCGGCCTGATGGGCGCCGGCCGCACGGAGCTGGCGATGAGCGTGTTCGGCCGCTCCTACGGTCGCGACATCAGCGGCAGGATCTTCATGCACGGCAGGGAGGTACGCGCCCGCACGGTCGCCGAGGCGATCAGCAACGGCATCGCGTACGCCACCGAGGACCGCAAGCGCTACGGCCTCAACCTGATCGCCGACGTCTGCCGCAACATCTCCGCCGCCGCCTTGAAGAAGCTCTCGCGCAGCGGTTGGGTCAACGGCAACGAGGAGATCAAGGTCGCCGAGCAGAGCCGGCGCGACATGAACATCAAGACGTCGACCGTGATGGCGACCGTCGGCACGCTTTCCGGCGGCAACCAGCAGAAGGTCGTGCTGTCGAAGTGGTTGTTCACCGACCCCGACGTGCTGATCCTGGACGAGCCGACGCGCGGCATCGACGTCGGCGCCAAGTACGAGATCTACACGATCATCAACAAGCTCGTCGCGCAGGGCAAGGCGGTCATCGTCATCTCCTCCGAGCTGCCCGAGCTGCTCGGGATGTGCGACCGCATCTACACCCTCTCGGCCGGCCGCATCACCGGTGAAGTCCCGGTGCGCGAGGCCACCCAGGAAAACCTCATGGCGCTCATGACCAAGGAGAAGGAGCTCGCCGGATGACCAGCACCAAGCCTCCCGAGACGCGGGAGTCCGGGGGCGCCCCGGCCGCTGCGTTGCACACCGGCACCAGCGACCCCCGCACCCTGATCATGCGCAACCTGCGGCAGAGCGGCATCTACGTCGCGTTCGTGGTCATCGTCGGGCTGTTCGCGATCCTCACCGACGGTGTCTCGCTGAGCCCGGGCAACATCACGAACATCGTGCTCCAGTACTCGTACATCCTGGTGCTCGCGATCGGCATGGTCATCCTGATCATCGGTGGCCACATCGACCTGTCGGTCGGCTCGGTGGTCGCGCTGACCGGCGCGGTCTCCGCGGTACTCGTGATCCAGCAGGGCCTGCCCTGGTGGGTCGGTGTGGTCGCGGCGATCGCGGTCGGCCTCGCGGTGGGCGCCTGGCACGGGTTCTGGGTCGCCTACATCGGCATGCCGGCGTTCATCGTGACGCTGGCCGGCATGCTGCTCTTCCGCGGCCTGACGCTGCAGGTGCTCGACAACATCTCGCTCTCGCCGTTCCCGGCCGAGTACCAGAAGGTCGCCAACGGCTTCCTCAACGGGCTCATGGGTGGCAACGGCTACGACGCCTTCACGCTGCTCATCGGCGCCGTCGCCGTCGCCGGCATCGCGGTCAGCGGCTACCGGACGCGGACCGCCCGGGTCCGCTACCAGCAGTCGGTCGAGTCGTTCCCGCTGTTCGTCCTGCGGGTGCTGCTGATCGGCGCCGTGATCATGTACTTCGCCTGGCAGCTGGCGCACGCCCGGGGCCTGCCGATCGTGCTGATCATCCTGGCCGTCCTGGTCATCGTGTACGGCATGGTCACCCGCCGGACGGTCTTCGGGCGCCAGGTGTACGCGATCGGCGGCAACCTGTCCGCCGCGCAACTCTCCGGCGTGAAGGTCAAGACCGTCAACTTCTGGATGTTCGTCAACATGGGCTTCCTGGCCGGTGTCGCGGGCGTCATCTACTCCTCGCGGTCCAACGGCGCGCAGCCGGCCGCCGGCAACATGTTCGAGCTCGACGCGATCGCGGCGGCGTTCATCGGCGGCGCGGCCGTCGCGGGCGGTGTCGGCACCGTCGTCGGCGCGATGGTCGGTGGCCTGATCATGGCCGTGATGAGCAACGGCATGCAGCTCATGGGCATCGACCAGTCCGTGCAGTCGGTGATCAAGGGCCTGGTGCTGCTGTTCGCCGTCGCGTTCGACATCTACAACAAGCGCCGCGTCGGCGCCAACCGCTGACGCGGCGGCACCGGATCGCACCGATGGACACACCGCACGCGGACGCCGCGCCGACCCGGCCGCTGGCCATGTCGGACGTCGCCGCCCGCGCCGGCGTGTCGCACCAGACCGTGTCGCGGGTGATCAACCGCCATCCCAACGTGGCGGTGGCCACCCGGGCACGGGTCCTGGCGGCGATCGAGGAGCTCGGCTACCGCCCCAACGGGGCGGCCCGGGCCCTCGCCACCGGGTCGACCCGCACGATCGGCCTGGTCACCGCCAACAGCAGCCAGTACGGGCCGGCGCAGACCATGCTCGGCCTGGAGCGCGCGGCCCGGGAGGCCGGCTACTTCCTCACAGTGTCGGTGCTGGACGACACGGGCGCGCGCACGATGACCGAGGCGATCAACCGGCTGGGCACCCAGTCGCTCGACGCCATCATCGCGCTGAGCACCTACGACGACGCGGTACGCGCGCTGCGGCAGGTGCAGACCGCGGTGCCGCTGATCGCGGTGGCGGCGACCGCCGAGGCGAACGGCCCGGCGGTCTGGGTCGACCAGGAGGCCGGTGCCGCGCTGGCCACCCGGCACCTGCTGGAACTGGGCCACCGCACCGTCCACCACGTCACGGGCCCCGCGGGCTCGATCGAGGCGGCCGCCCGGCTGCGCAGCTGGCGCGCGGTGCTGGAGGCGGCCGGCGCGCCGCTGCCGTCGGTGCTGCACGGCGACTGGTGGCCGGCCTCGGGGCACGCCGCCGGCCGCGAGCTGGTCGCCCGGCGGCGCGGCGGCGAGTCGGTGACCGCTGTGTTCGTCGCCAACGACCAGATGG
>NZ_JBFAIU010000295.1:0-9560 GCF_040654855.1 Asanoa sp. NPDC050611 | reverse complement strand
CGGCGCGTCGATCTCGTTTCTGATCAGGTCAATGCCCAGCGGCCGCGTCGCGGTCGGCGACGCGGCCGGTAAGGGGCTCCTGTCGCTCAGCCCAGGTGGATGGTCCGGAGCCGCCCGATGTCCGCCATCCGACGCTCTGCCAGGCGATCCGCGGCCACTGCGGGCGGCACGCCCTCGGCGTCCGCGAGCCGGAGGATTTCGCGCGTCGTGTCGTAGATCCGGGTCGCGCGCAGCTTCGCCCGCTCGAAGTTGAACCCCTCGATCTCATCTGCGACCTGGATCACACCACCCGCATTGACCACATAGTCGGGGGCGTAGAGGATCCCGCGGTCGGCGAGCTGCTTCTCGATGCCCGCGTGGGCCAGCTGGTTGTTGGCGGCGCCGGCCACGACCTTGGCCCGCAGCACCGGGACCGTGTCGTCGTCCAGGACGCCGCCGAGCGCGCAGGGCGCGTACACGTCGATGTCCGCGGTCACCATCGCGGCGGCGTCGGCCACCAGGTCCACCTGGGGGTACGCCGCCCGGACCCAGTCGATCGCCCGCTGGTCGACGTCGGTCGCCACCACGTCGGCCCCGTCCTCGATCAGGTGGGCTGTGAGGTGCTTACCGACCTTGCCCAGGCCCGACACGCCGACCCGGCGCCCGGCCAGCGTCGGAGTGCCCCACATGTGCTCGGCCGCCGCGCGCATGCCCTGGAAGACGCCCCAGGCGGTGAGCACCGAGGAGTCGCCGGCGCCGCCGTGCTCGACGCTGCGGCCGGTGACGAACCGGGTCTCGCGGGCCACCACGTCCATGTCGGCGACATAGGTGCCGACGTCGCACGCGGTGTAGTAGCGGCCGCCGAGGGACTGGACGAACCGCCCGTACGCCCGCAGCAGGCTCTCGCTCTTGTCCTTGTCGGGGTCGCCCCAGATGACGGCCTTGCCGCCGCCGAGGTCGAGACCCGCCAGGGCGTTCTTGTACGCCATGCCGCGGGAGAGCTCCAGCACGTCGTGGAGGGCCTCGGCCTCGCTGGCGTAGGGGTAGAAGCGGGTGCCGCCGAGCGCGGGGCCCAGCGCGGTCGAGTAGATGCCGATGATCGCCTTCAGGCCGCTCTGCTTGTCCTGGCAGAAGACGACCTGTTCGTGGCCGGTGGAGTCGGGGTCTTCCGTGCTGGCGAATACGCCCATCGCTGCTCCTGTCGTCACCGCGCGTCCTCGTGGGCCGCACGCATGCGGGTCGCTCCGGCGGGGTGGTGCCGAAGTTTCTGGGGACGACGATATTCCCGTTGGCAACGGGATGCCGACGCGCGTCGCTGACGGAGCACCCGTCGTTTCCGGACCGTGGCCGATTCGTGGGAGGATCGCGCCGTGCCGTCGCTGTTCGCTTCCTACCTGCGCGTCTACGAGCCGTTGACCGCATTCGATCGCGAACGTCAGGTCTTCTGGCGCCGTTACGTGCGGGAAGGCCGGGCCGTCGCGCCCGCCGAAGGCCCCGTCCGCCAGCGCACGGCGGTGATCGAGGGGCTCGGCGCGGGCTGGACCCGCCTGCCGGACCTGCCCGAAGAGGCGTACGTGCTCGAGGCGGACGACACGCTGCTCGTCTGCCCCTGGAACCTCCGCCTGCGGGTGGCCGAGGCGGCGCTGAGCGCCCGCGACGGCGTGCCCTCGGTGATCGCCGACGCGTTCGTGCCGCCGGTCCTGGCCGGCCAGGCCCGCGCCGTGGTCGACGACTGGCGCAGCGGGGCCCGGGTGCTGGAGCACGGCGTGCCGCGGGTGCACGAGCAGATCGCCACCTGGGGTGTGCCGCTGCGCTGGTTCGTCTTCGTCGACCTCGGCGAGCGCGAGCTGGTCCTGCGGGAGGACCGCCGTTCGCTGCGCTACCGCACGGAGATCTCCAAGGCCCGTCGCCGGGCGTCCCGGGCGCTGTCGGTGCTCCGCAAGTCCGTGGGCGACGCGCCGATCACCGAAGCGGTCGAGGAGGGCGCGCGGTGGCTCGAGGAGTTCCATCCACGTTCCGTGGTCGAGCTCGACTACGGCGGTCTTGTTGATCTCCTCTCCGACACCATTCTGGAAGAGGACGACTCACCGGGTCTGGTCGCTGCCGGACTGGCCGCTTTGTCCCGCGGTGATGCTGATGGGGCCACAGAGGTCTATGAGAACTTGGTCACTCGTTGGCGCGCGGTGCAGCTCCTCGAACGGTGTAATTAGGGTGCAAATAGGTGGGCTTGGATGAGGTATCCTCGTGTTTTCCTGAACACGAACGGTGACGTAGAGTCCAAATAAGGCGGTTTCTGGCATATAAAATCGCCATAAATCGGTCATTGCTCATCCGTCCATCCAGGGACGTTCGGCCGTTCGGCCCATGTCGGACATCGGGGACTAGCCGGACCATGAGAGACGCGTCGGCCGGCGGGACCCCGGCCGATGTCTATAGGTACCTGTGGAGGAGTGACCGATGGCATCGCGTACGCACGAACCCGAGCCGCTACTCACGCCGGCAGAGGTCGCGTCGATGTTCCGTGTCGACCCGAAGACGGTGACCCGGTGGGCGAAGGCCGGCAAGCTCAGCGCGATTCGCACGCTGGGCGGCCACCGCCGCTACCGCGAATCCGAGGTTCGCGCCCTGCTGCAGGGGCAGATTCCCCAGCAGCGCCAGGGCGACTGACCAAACCCCCCGGTCGAACGATCGTCGGACAGGGGCGGGAGCCACACGCCAACCGTGTGGGTCCCGCCCCTGATGCGTGTCTAAGGTCGGGGACGTGCAGGAACCCCTTGTCGGTGACGCGTTCGGCGAGCTCGTTCGCGACGCGTTGGCCGTGAACACCGGGGTCGGACCTCGGCCCCTGGCCGGCGGGCGGTTGCCCCGGCCTGTCATCGAGATCATCGAGCGGGACGACGGGCTGATCAACGGCGCGCCCGCCGCTCCCTATCTCGAGCCGCCCGCGGCGTGGCCGGACCACGACCACAGGGCGCTTTCCCGGGTACGCGGACGCGTGCTCGACATCGGCGTCGGCGCCGGCCGGATCGCCCTGGAACTGCAGCGGCGCGGCGTCCCGGTGACGGGGCTCGACGTCTCGGCCGGCGCGATCGAGGTCTGCCGCCGGCGCGGCGTGCACGATCTCGTGCTGGCCACCGTCGACGAGCATGCCGCCGCGGCGGGCCCGACGTACGACACCTTCCTGCTGCTCGGCAACAACCTCGGGCTGATCGGCGGCGCCGACCGGGCACCGGCCTTCCTGGCCGCCCTCGCCGCGCTGGCCCGGCCCGGCGCCCAGGTGATCGCCCACGGCACGGACCCGTACAACACCACCGACCCGGTGCACACCGCTTACCACCGGCTCAACCGTGAGCGCGGCCGGCTGGGTGGCCAGCTGCGGCTGCGGGTCCGCTATCGCGAGCTGGCCACCGACTGGTTCGACTACCTCGTCTGCTCGGTCGACGAGCTGCGCGGGCTGGTCGCCGGGACGCCGTGGCGGATCGCGGACATCGACGACGCGGACGCCCCTTACTACCTCGCGACGCTGGAGCTGGCCGCCGCCGGGTAAAGGCGAACAAACCTCGGAAATCCGACTTGTCGGTCGGTAGCGTGCCCTCTATGAGGGTGGCACGCGGCACGCTGCTGCGGAACCTAGCCGGCAGCATCGGGGTGTTGTGCACCGTGGCCGGGCTGGCGTTCGGGCTGCCCGCCCTCGACCGCGCCCTGCCCGCGCAGCGTCCCGCCGGCGACGGCCCGTACCCGGTCGGCGGCGGGGTCACGGTCACGCCGCCGCCGGGCGCCCGCCTCGACGTCACGCTCACCCGCCCGAGCGACCACCGCGGCACCGCCGTCTTCCTGGTCGGCAGCGTCCGCTACGTCGTCGTGGTCACGCCGTTCGACGGGTCGCTCGCCGACGCGACGTCCCGGCTCCGGCGCAAGATCACGGGAGTACGCGGCCACGAGATCACCGGCAAGGAGTTCCCGATCCGCACGACCGGCGGGCTGGACGGCCTGCAGGGCAGCTACGCCGCACCCGGTCGGGCCGGCCGCTACCTGGTCTTCCGCGCCGGTGACGTGGCGATCGAGGTGACCGCGGCCGGGAGCGCCCCCGCGCTGCGCGCCGCGCTGGGCGCGATCGAGGCGAGCACCCGCACGATCGCGTACCGCGGCGGCACCGCATGACGCAGACCCTCCCCTCGGCGCCGGTCCATCCCACGCCGGAGTGGGCCCGCCCGGAGAAGTCGCTGCTGCTGCCCGCGTTCTGGGTCGTGCTGATGCTGATCACGGGCGGCGCGGTCCGGCTCGGGCTGTTCGTCCGTGACTCGTTCGCCGCGTACCCGACCGCCACGCTCCTGGCCCTGGTGCTGTTCGGCCTCTACGCGGTGCCGTTCTGCATGTTCGTGGCCGCGCTGGACTACCTCGAACGGGAGCCGCCGCTGCTGCTGGCCACGGCGTTCGCCTGGGGCGGCCTGGTCGCCACGTCGATCTCCATCCGGGGCAACGCGGCCGTGCACAACCTGGTCGCGAAGCTCGCCTCGCCGGGCCTGGCCGCCGAGTGGGGTTCCGCGCTGGCCGGCCCGACGGTCGAGGAGATCGCCAAGGCCCTCGGCATCGTGGCGGTCGTGCTGGTCGCCCGGGCGCAGGTCAACAGCGTCCTCGACGGCGTGGTCTACGGGTCCCTGGTCGGGCTCGGCTTCCAGGTCGTGGAGGACGTCGTCTACGCGGTCAACGCCGTCGCGGTGGCGGGCCGCGGCGACCAGGTGGCCCCGGTCGTCGCCACGTTCCTGCTCCGCGGCTTCCTGGCCGGCCTGTGGAGCCACACGCTGTTCGGCGCGCTGGCCGGTGCCGGGATCGGCTATCTGGCGGTACGCACGGAGCGGTCGTTGTTCGTCCGGGTCGCCGTGGCGGTGCTCGCGGTCCTGGGCGCGATGGGCATCCACTTCCTGTGGAACTCGCCGTTGCTCAGCCTCGGCGGTGGCGCCGGCATCTTCGGTGACCTGTTCGTGAAGGGGATCCCGCCGCTGCTGGTGATCCTGCTGCTGGTCCGCGGGGTCCGGCACCGCGAGGCGGACTACTACATGAGCCAACTCGCCGCGCTCGGCGACCGGCGGATCGCGACCGAGGACGAGCTGCGGGTCCTGGGCCATGGTCATCTGCGGGCGGGGGCGCGGCGGTACGCGTACGGGCGGGGCGGGGTCAGGGCGAGACGCGCGGTCCGCCGGTTGCAACGGGCCCAGGCCCGCCTGGCGGTGGAGCTGAGCCGGGGCGCGGGCCTACCGAACCCGGCCGCGACCATCGCGCCGCCCGTGCTGGACACCGCGCCGGACCCGGAGGCGCCGGTCGCGGTCGGCGTCGCCCGGGTCCCCGAGGGATTGACCTACGCCCCGATCCTGGGCGGCCCGGCCGCGGTCCGCTGGCGGGACCGCGTGCTGGTCGAGCGCGGCCGGATGCTGGCGCTCGGCCACCCGGAGGCCACGGCGCCGTTGAACCGCACCGGCAGCGTCCGCCGCGTCGTCGGAGGCATCGCCGTGTTCCTGACCGCCATGATCGCGGTCGGCCTCTCCCTCATCGCGCTCGGCGCCTCATGATCGGATCGCGTGCTCGACCACGTCGCCGCAGGGCTCGAAGCCCAGGCGGGCGTAAACGCTGATCGCGTCGTACGCCGCCTGCAGGATCGCCGTTCCGCAGCCTTCGGTCGCCGCCAGGGCCAGGCCGAAGCGCAGCAGGGCGCTCGCCCAACCCTGCCGGCGCGCGGTCGTGAGCGTGCAGACGTTGTAGAAGCCGGCGACTCCCGCGCCGTAACTGAGTTCCGCCGCCGCCACCGGGCGCCCGTCCACGTAGCCGACCAGGTAGCGGGAGGTGCTGCCCAGGGCCCACGGTGCCGTCCGCGCGAAGAACTCCACCACGGTCGGCGACGGCGGTGACCAGTTGGCCGCGACCACCGACGCCCAGTCGGCCAGCTCCGCGGGCGTCGTGGCCACCCGGACCGGGCGGTCCACGGGGCGTGGGCCGGTCCGGCACCACATGGCCAGCTCGCGCTCGCCCACCGGCAGGCCGGCGGCCAGCAGCCGGTCCGACAGGTCCGCCGGCGTCGAGCTCGGCCCGACCCACCACATGAACGGTCGCCCCGCGGCCCGGACCACCTCGACCGTGGTCGCGATGCGGTCGACGGACGCCCCGAACCGGGCGGCGGCCACGATGTTGAAGGTGTCGTCGGGCAGGCCGCTGTCGCAGACCAGCACGTCGTCCGCCGCGAGCACGCGCATGCCGGGCACGACCCGGTGCAGGTGGGACGCGTGCCACGCCAGGTTGTCGTCGATCGCCCGCTTCACGCCAGGGCGTTCCGCGCACGGGCGCCGACGTGGGCGCCGCCGCCCAGGTCCGCGGCGGTGCCGGCCGCGTAGCCCGACGCACCGCCGTCGCCGCTCAGCCGGCGGGGGCGGGCCAGGCGGGCGGTGGGATAGGCCTCGTCGCGCCGGCGCTCGACCGCGCCGGAGCGATCCGCCAGGACCAGGTCCATCGACGGTACGCCCGACGACGCCGCCGTCTCCGCCGCCCGGAGCCGCGTCGAGACCGCCGCCGCGAAGCCCGCCAGCCAGGAACGCCGGAACGCGGCCGGATGCTGGCCCCACGGGACCGGTGTAGCCGCCATGCCGTGGGCCGCCTGCACCAGCAGCGACGTGTAGAGCAGGTCGGCCCGGGTGACGTCGCTCTCGAAACCGAACAGGTGCACCGCGATCGAGCCCGCCCGGGACAGCCGCACCGTCCGGCAGCGCAGCGGGATCGCGACGCCGACCAGGAGGCCCGCCTTGTCCGTGGCGTACGGCGCCGGCACGTCGATCATGCGGTCGACCACCGGGTCCCGGGCCGGGTCGCGGGCCGCGAGCAGCGCCTGGTCGACGCCGTACTTCGCGATCAGCTCCGTGGCCTTGGCCGTCAGCGCCTCGGCCTCGGCCGGCGAGCACGCCGGGTCCTCGGCCTTCGCCAGCAGCTTGCGGACCTTGTCGAGCACGACCGCCTACTGTGCGCGGCGGCGCAGCGTGGCGACGGCCGAGCCGGCCAGCGTCAGCAGGCACTCCGGCAGTTGCCCGTCGGCCAGCGCGGCGCCGAACAGCGCCTCGCCGGTCGACGCGTCGCTGTTGGCGTACGCGCTGACGAACCGGGCGACCCAGCGGGTGTCGTACCCGGCCTCGTCGATGTCGGGGAAGTCGAGCGTCCACCGGCCGACCGGCACGCCGTCGCCGACCATCGTCGCGGCCAGGCACCACGCGACGTCGTAGGCGCCGACCACACCGGACCGGTCGACCACCGCGTCGAACGCGCTCGCGACGGCGTCGCTGTCGCCGTCGAGCGCGAGCCGCAACACCTGCGCGGCGTCGTCGACCGCATCCGGAGGAACCTCGACCACGGGCGAACTCTACGACCCGGCGTCAAACCGGACCAGCGGAACGGCTCACACGGGGGATCGCAGCAGACAGGTGAGCCGCGCGGTGCAGACGCGGTCGCCGGCGTCGTCGGTGATGACGATCTCGTAGGTCGCCACGCCGCGCCCGCGGTGCGCCGGTGTCGCGATGCCGGTGACCGTGCCGGCGCGTACCGCCTTGTGGTGCGTGGCGCTGATGTCGACGCCGAGCGTGAGCCCGCGGCCGATGCTGTGGCCGTGCAGGGCGGCGGCGACCGAGCCCAGCGTCTCGGCCAGCACGCAGGACGCACCGCCGTGCAGCAGCCCGTACGGCTGCGTGTTGCCGTCGACGGGCATCGTGCCGACCACGCGGTCCGGGGTCATCTCGAGGAGCTTGATGCCCATCCGTTCGGCGAGCGCGCCCGGGCCGTGGTCGAGGAGTGATGTTGACACGCGGTTACGTTACCGCTCGGTAGACCGGCTTTCGTCGGGCGCTATCCCACATATCGATCCCGGCGCGCTACTGTGCCCTGGACTTTCGGGGAGGAAGGACGGACACCCCCATGCTCGTCTCCCGCGGAGCGCGTCACCTGGCCATCGCCATGTCTGCCGCGCTCGTGTTGACCATCGCGGCCTGTGGCAAGGAAACGCCGCCACCGACGGCGGACGCGACCGCTGTCCCGGCGCGGCTGTACGGCACGGACGGCAACATGATCAACTCGTTCGGCGACGAGTTCAAGGACCAGACGGGCATGCTGGCCGGCATGAAGGGGACCACCCCGCTCACCCCGCTGTCCGAGGACTTCAAGGCGCGGCTCAAGGGGCTCCGCCCGGCGCTGACCGACTACTCGTACGCCGGTGAGACCTATGACGCGATGGTGATCAGTGCCATCGCCGCTGAGCAGGCCGGGTCGAACGACCCCGGCGCGATCGCCAAGCAGATCAACTCGGTCACCACGGGTGGCACGGAATGCGAGACCCCCAAGGCGTGCCTGGCGCTCGCCCGCGCGGGCCGGGACCTGAGCTACCGGGGCGTCTCGCTGACCCGCGGCGGGTTCACCGACGCCGGCGAACCGTCCACCGCCAGCTACGCGACCCTCCACTTCGGCACCGCGGACCGGCTCGACGACAGCAAGACGGAGTACGTGGGCGCGGGCGACGAGTCGACGACCACGACGAAGAGGGCGCCGCGGGGCGGAGCCGCCGAAGAGGACAAGCCCGACCCGCTGAAGATCGGCGGGCTGCTGCCGGAGACCGGTGACCTGTCCCTGGCGTACCCGCCGATGGAAGCGGCCGCGGCGCTCGCGCTGAAGGAGATCAACGCGACCGGCGGCGTCTTCGAGCAGGACGTCGAGTTCGTGCCGGGTGACGACGGCACCAACCCCGACACGGCCAAGGCGACCGTGGCGAAGCACATCGCCGCGAAGGTCAGCGTCATCATCGGCGCCGGCGCGTCGAGCATCTCCCGCGCGGTGCTGCCCGAGGTGGTCAAGGCGGGCCTGGTGCTCTTCTCGCCCTGCAACACGGATGCCGGGCTGAGCACGATCGACGACAAGGGGCTGTACTTCCGCACCGCGCCCTCCGACATCCTGCAGGGGCGCGCGCTGGCCGACGTGATCCTGCGCGACGGGCCCCACAAGATCGCCATCGTGGCCCGCAACGACTCCTACGGCACCGGCCTGCAGGACAACGTGAAGTCCGAACTGGAGCGTGCCGGCTTCCCGGCCGACATGATCGAGACGCTGGTGTACGAGCCGCCGACGCCCGCCGCGCCGGACATCGACTTCGCCGCCGGCGCCAACCAGGTCAAGGCCCACGGCCCGGACGGTGTGCTGGTCATCGGCTTCGGCGAGTCCGCCCAGATCATCAAGGCGATGGCCAAGGCGGGCGTGCCGATCCACCACTAGCTCGTGGCACGTTTCCGGGAGCCGCGGCCGGCGGGGCACCCATAGGTTCTGCTCATGAGCGAGTGGGACTCTTCGTACCTGGCCAGTGACCAGGGATCGGTGGACGGTTTCGGGAGCAGCGACGGCGACGTGGCGCACTCCATGGTGGAGCTCGAGGTCGACGGCGGGCGCCGCTTTCTGACCGACGTCGACGGCGACGGGTACGCGGACCTGGTCGCCGTGGGCGGGGCGCACCACACATAGGTATTTGACACCTTTTTAAACCATTAACACGCTGTTAGATGTGGTATTGC
>NZ_JBFAIU010000294.1:0-9584 GCF_040654855.1 Asanoa sp. NPDC050611 | reverse complement strand
CTCGACCATCGAGGTGCCCAGCGTGCCCGCGTTGAAGTTGACGAAGCCCTCGTGCACCGGCGCCGGAGGTGATGCCGACGAAGTCCGGTGACGCCAGCGGGTTGCGCAGGAGCTGCTGGAAGACGGTGCCGGAGGCGCCGAGTGCGAGGCCGACGCCGAGGCCGGCCAAGGCGGTCGGCAGGCGCAGCTCGCGGACCACGAAGTCCACGCTCGGGTTCTCGGTCAGGTGCAGCACCGAGCCGACGACGTCGAGCGCGCCGATCCGGAAGCTGCCGATCATCATGGTGACGACGAACAGGGCGAACACCAGCACCGCGAGACCGACCATCACCGTGGTGGAGCGGGCGGTGCGGCGGCGGCGGGTGGCGCGCAGCGCGTGCGCCGCCTGGCTGTCCATTTTGGAGGCCGTGATCGTCACTCAGACCTCCGACAGCCGGGCGTATCGCACGATGGCCACGAACGCGGGCGCGCAGGCGACGCCGAGGACCACGCCGACCTGCAGCTCGTCGGGTGCGGCGACGACGCGGCCGACCACGTCGGCGAGCAGCAGCACGATCGGTGCGAGCAGCATCGAGTACGGCAGGATCCAGCGGTAGTCCGGCCCGCAGATGAACCGGGCGACGTGCGGCACGACGAGACCGATGAAGACGATCGGGCCGCAGGCGGCCGTGGCAGCACCGGCGAGCACCGCGACGACGGCGAAGGCGGCCATCCTGGTCCGGCCGACGTGCTGTCCGAGCCCCCGCGCGAGGTCCTCGCCGAGCGCGAGACCGTTGAGCGAGCGCCCGAAGCCGAGCGCGGCGACCAGCCCGACGAGCAGGAACGGCGCGACGCCCGTCAGGATCGGTGCGTAGCGGCCGGCCAGCGAGCCGACCTGCCAGAACCGCAGCTCGTTCAGGGCGTCCACATTGGTCATGATGATGCCGGTGGTGACGGAGGTGAGCCCGGCGGTGACGGCCGCTCCGGCCAACGCGAGCTTGACCGGCGTGGCGCCTTCCCGCCCCAGCGACGCGATCGCGTACACCAGGACCAGTGCTCCGATCGCGCCGGCGAAGGCGAACCAGACGTAGCCGCCGACGCCGCGCAGGCCGAGCACGGTGATGGCGAAGACGACGAACGCGGCCGCGCCGGAGTTGATGCCCATGATGCCGGCGTCGGCGAGCGGGTTGCGGGTGACGCCCTGGAGGATCGCGCCCGCGACGCCGAGCGCGGCCCCGACCAGGATGCCGAGCAGCGTGCGCGGCACCCGCAGTTCCAACGTGATGGTGCTGCTGATCGAGCCGTCGTCGTCGAAGGTGCGCAGGGCGTGCAGCACCTCGGACAGGCCGATGTCCCGCGAACCCTGCGTCACGCTCAGGAACGCGACCAGGGCGAGCACGCCGCAGAGCGCGACCAGCCCCGGCCCGAGGGCCGAGGCTCGCCGCGCCGTGCGGGTGGTCGCCGGTGGGCTAGCCACCGACATTCGGATCCGCGGCCTTGATCGCCGTGGTCAGCTTGTCGAGCTCGGTGGCGAAGTCGCCGTAGGTGTGCAGCCAGAAGGCCGGCCACGCGACCGTCGCACCGGCCTTCGCGGCCTTGAGCTTGAACCAGGTCGGCTGCTTCTTGCCCCACTCGTCGTTCGCGGTCGCGGTGTAGGAGCGGCCGTCCCAGAGGATCAGGTCGGGCTGGTACTTGTCGGCGTTCTCCCAGGAGAGGTTCTCCCAGTACGGGAAGCCCGGGTCGGGGCTCTTCGGGTTCAGCACGTCCAGGCCCCAGCTCTGCAGGTCGAGCAGCTCGGGCGCGTACTCCGGGTTGGCGACGTAAACCTTGTCGTCGGCCGGCGACATCGCGGCGACGGACAGCCCCGGCTTGCCCGCGACCGCCTCCTTGAACGTGGCGACGGACTCCTCGAACCGCTTCTTGTTGGCGGCGATCTCGGGGCTGTCGACCTTGGCGCCCAGGCTCTCGGCGAGGTCCTCGTAGCCCTCGGCCAGCTCGACGATGGACTTGCCCTGCGAGACGCCGGTGATCGGGGCCAGCTCGGCGAGCTTCTTGCTCTTCTCGTCGACGCCTTCCTCCAGGCCGCTGTGCGCCTTCTCGGCCGGCCACCAGTCACCGACGATCAGGTCCGGCGCCAGCGAGGCCGCCTTCTCCACATCGATCTTGCCCCACTCCTCGCCGAGGATGGTGATGCCGGAAAGGTCGAGGTTCTTCAGGTTGGGGTCGGTCTTGACCGACTCGTCGGCGTAGACGCCGACCGGCTTGATTCCGAACGACATCAGCGCGGCCGCCTCACCGGCGTGCGCGATGATCCGGGTGGGAGTCTTATCGGCCTTGACGACCTGGCCGGACCCGCCGGTGAACGACCAGGGCCCCGCCGCGGCGGCGGGTGCGGCGTCGCCGCCATCGGTGTTGCTGCCGCAACCCGCGAGGGCGGCACTGAGCACCGCCACCGCGAGGATCGGACGCCACGCGCGCATGAGGACTTCCGTTCTCGTGAACCGGCAGACTCCAGCGGCCCGACGGTTAGGGTAGGCTAACCATCCTTTCGGCGGTTGGCTAGTCGCCGGCGCCAAATTGAGCTGCGGCGATGGCCCGCGCGTGACGGTCGATTGTGGTCGGTGGTTGCTGACCGCGCGGGCGGGTCGTCGAGCTAGCGGCGTGCCTCGCGTCCTTCATCACCGGCGCCGACGTTCCGGTCGAGGGTGGCGCCTCCGCCTGGTAGACCTTCGGCGATGGCGGCCGGGCACGAACCGTCCGGGTCGACCGTGTGGATGACCCGGTCGCCGATCGCCCGCAGCTGCCGTTGCTGCGCCTTCGTCAGCGAGTCGAAGACCAGGCGGCGGACCTCCGAGACGTGCCCCGGCGCGGCCGCCATCACCTTGTCGAAGCCGTCGTCGGTCAGCGTCGCGAGCGTGTAGCGGCCGTCCTCGGGATCGCTCGAGCGGCAGACCCAGCCCCGCTTCTCGAAGCGGGCGATCACCTGCGAGAGCCGCGGCAGGGAGCTGTCCGCGAACTTGGCCAGCGTGCTCATCCGCAGTGTCCGTCCCGGTGACATGGACAGGCCGGAGAGCACCTGATATTCGAAGTGGCTCAGGCCCGCGTCCCGCTGCAGCTGCGTGTCGAGGGCCGCGGGCAGCCGGATGAGCAGGCTGACCAGGGCCAGCCAGGTCTTCGTCTCGTCGGCGTCCAGCCAGCGGGGGTCTTCCACGCCAGCCAGGATATCCGCACCCTTGACACCTGATCACTTGCACCGTTAACTGATCGCCGGTTAAAGATGCAAGTGATCAAGGAGACCGATGAACGTACTGCTGTGGATAATCGCCGTCCTGCTCGGTGTCGCCTTCGTCGCGGCCGGCGTGATGAAGATCGTGCAGCCGAAGGAGAAGCTGCTCGCGACCGGCATGGGCTGGGTCGAGGGCTTCAGCGCGGGCAACGTCAAGCTGATCGGCGCCCTGGACGCGCTCGCCGGCCTCGGCCTGGTGCTGCCGGCGCTGTTCGACATCGCGCCCGTGCTGGTGCCGCTGGCGGCGGTCGGCGTCGTGCTGCTCATGATCGGCGCGGTGGTCGTCCACGGCCGGCGGGGCGAGACGCCGATGGTCGTCGCCAACCTGGTCCTGCTGGTGCTCGCCGCCGTGGTGGCCTGGGGACGCTTCGGCCCGTACGCGTTCTGACGCGACCGTGGTCCTGTCGATCCAGCGCGGCCCGCGGGGGGGAGAGGTCGGGGCGCGCGCTGATCGACAGGACGGCGCCGTCGAATCGACGGCGGCTAGGAGTAGTGCTCGCGCACCTGGTTGGCGTGGCCCTCGGAGAGCGTGTCGCCGACCAGGGGAATGAAGTGCGGCGCGCTGGTGATGATGGCGCGTTCGTACCGCACGCGGATGCCGTCCGGCTCGATGTCGGCGTCCTTCAGGTCGACCAGGTGCATCGAGCGCAGCAGTCGCCCGCTCACGACCGCCGCCACGCCCCAGGGCATGTCCAGCTCCGGTGGGTACCGGTAGATCGCGCGGATCTTGCCCGACGGACGGTTGTCGCGGTCGAGCAGGTCACGGCCGATCATCGGTTCCGCGGATACGGTCATCGGGGCCTCCCGGGGATGGGAATAGACACCCGTCAGCCTGTCGAAGTTCCCATCGGCTCCGCATCGGTGGCGACACCCATCTCCGGCGTACGCACCGGCAGGAGCAACCGCACCTCCGTGCCGCCCGCCGGGCTCCGGCGCAACGACAGGTCGGCGCCGGCCAGCAGTGCCCGCTCGCGCATGCCGCGGATGCCCGCACCCTCCGGCGCACCCCGCAGGCCGCGGCCGTCGTCGCGCACCAGCAGCTCCACGCCGTCGCGCACCGGCCGCAGGGTCAGCTCGACCTGCTCCGCCCGCGCGTGCCGGGCGATGTTGGTCAACCCCTCCTGCGCCACGCGGTAGACGACCAGCTCGGCCGACGCGTCGAGCGACGGCAGGTCCGGACCGATCCGCGCCCGCACGCTCAGCCCCCGTGTCGAGAACTCGGTGGCCAGCGACCGCAGCGCCGCCGTGAGACCCAGCTCGTGCAGGACACCGGGGCGCAGGCGGCGGGCGATCCGCCGGATCTCGTCGAGGCTGTTCCGGGTCGTCTCCTGCACCTCGTGCAGCTCGGTCTTGACGTCGGCCGGTGCGTGGTCGCCGACCCGCTTCAGCTGCAGCAGCACCGCGGTCAGGCTCTGGCCGACCTCGTCGTGCAGCTCCTGGGCGATCCGCCGCCGCTCGTCCTCCTGCGCCGAGAGCGCCCGCCCGGCGCTGGTCGCCCGCTCGGCCTCCAGCCGCTCGAGCATCGTGTTGAACGTGCGCACCAGCGTGCCGATGCCCGCGTTGCCGCCGACGGCGAGCCGCCGGCCGGGATGCAGCAGGTCGACCGTCGCCATCGTCCGGGTCAGCCGGGACAGCGGCGCGAGGCCGACCCGCAGCAGCATGGCGTTGACCACCAGCATCGCCGCGAGCCCCACGAACACCACCGCCACCTCGCCGGCCTTGGCCGGTGTCGAGACCGTGGCCGGGGTGAACAGCAGCAACGCGGTCCCGGCGGACAGCGCGGCGCCGTTCAGCAGGAAGATCCGCCAGAACAGGGTCACCTACCGAGCTTCCTGGTGCGGCCCGGGTTCGTCCAACAAATGGGTGCTGGCACCCATGCCGCCGTACCGCCGATCACGTTTCATGGGAGCGGTGAGCGTCGAAACGATCTTGATATTCGTTCTGGCCGCGGTCGCCGTGGTCGTGCTGGTCCGCTGGGTGGCCGAGCACACCGGCCTCCCGGCGGCGGCGCTGTTGCCGCTCATCGGGATCGCGTACGCCGTGCTGCCCGGGCCGAACCTCGACCTCGACCCCGAGATCATCCTCACGTTCGTCATTCCGCCGCTGCTCTACGGCGCGGCCCTCGACTCGTCGCTCATGGCCATCCGGCGCAACCTGCGGATCGTGGTCAGCCTGTCGGTGCTGCTCGTGCTGGCCACGGCGCTGGTGATCGGCGTCGGGTTCCACTGGTTCGTGGCGGGCGCCACGCTCGCCGCCGGCATCGCGGTCGGTGCCGCGATCGCGCCGCCCGACCCGGTGGCGGCGCTCGGTGTCGGCCGCAAGGTCGGGCTGCCGCCCCGGATGCTCACGATCATCCAGGGCGAGGGCCTGCTCAACGACGCGACGGCGCTGACCATCCTGAGCGTGGCGGTGGCCGCCGCCGTCGGTGACGGGTTCTCGTGGGGCGCGGCGGTCGGTCAGTTCGCGATGGCCGCGGCCGGTGGCGTGCTGGTCGGCGTCGCCGTCGCGTACCTCGTGCGGTTCCTGCGCAAGCTGCGGGACGACCCGCTGTCCGCGAACGCGATCTCGCTGGCCACCCCGTTCGGCGCGTACCTGCTGGCCGAGGAGATCCACGTCTCCGGCGTGCTCGCGGTCGTCGTCGCCGGCCTGATCATCGGCCACTACGCGCCACGCGGCTCCGGGGCCAGCCGCCTGCAGACGACCGCCGTCTGGCGGCTGGTCGAGTTCCTCCTCGAGGGCTTCGTGTTCCTCTTGATCGGCCAGCAGCTGCCGCGGGTCGTGAGCGGTCTCCAGCAGTACGCGGTGTCGACGATCGTGATCGCCGTCGGGATCAGCGTCGGCGTGGTGCTGCTGCTGCGGCCACTGTGGCTGCTGCTCACCCAGTCGCTGCCCCGCTCGCTGCACACCCGGTTGATCCAGGACGACAACGGCGGGACCGAGCGGGAGCCGACCCGCGGCCTGGCCGGGCGCGAGGTGGTCGCGCTCAGCTGGGCCGGCACCCGCGGGGTGATCAGCCTCGCCGCCATCTTCGCGCTGCCGCTGACCACCGACAGCGGTGCGCCGTTCCCGGACCGGGACCTGCTGCTCTTCTGCACCTTCGTGGTCGTGCTGGTCACCCTGGTCGGCCAGGGCCTGACGTTCGCGCCGCTGGTGCGGATGCTCGGCCTGCGGGCCAACGTCTCCGACCAGGCCCGCCTGCGCAACGAGGCCCGCGCGGCCTCCGTCGTCGCGGCGCTGGAGCGGCTCGACGAGCTGGCCGAGGGCGGCGACGAGGACGAGCTGCGCGCGATCGAGGCGACCCGCACGCAGCTGCGCGCCCGGCAGGCCCGCTACCAGGGCCGGATCGACCTGCTCCGGGACGCGGACTCGGCGGAGCTGCCGGTCTCGGAGCGCTACGAGGCGGCCCTGCGGGTGCGCCGGGCGGCCATCGACGCGCAACGCGAGGAGGTGCTCCGCTGGCGCGACGCGGGCCAGCTGCCCGACGAGGGCCTGCGCGTGCTCCAACGGGAGCTCGACCACGAGGAAGGGTTGCTGCCGACGCGTTAGGGCCCGGCCTAGAAGTAGCGCAGCCACACGTACCCCCAGGCGACCGTCACCGTCACCGCCGTGGTGACGATGCCGTACTTCGTGAACTGCCAGAACGAGATCGGCTGGCCGTGCTGTGCGGCGATGCCGAGCACCACGACGTTCGCGCTCGCCGCCACCGCGGTGCCGTTGCCGCCCAGGTCCGCGCCGAGCGCGAACGCCCACCACAGGGACTCGCCGGTCTGCGGGTCCGGTGCGCGCAGCACCAGGTCCTCGACCACGGGGGCCATCGTCGCCACGTACGGGATGTTGTCGAAGAACGCGCCGAGGACCGCCGAGCCGAACACCAGCGCCGTGGCGGCCGCGAAGTAGTTGTCGCCGATCGCGTCGACCGCCCAGCCGCCGAGCGTGTGGATGACGCCGGTCTCGACCAGCCCGCCGACCATCACGAACAGGCCCATGAAGAACACCAGCGTGGACCACTCCACCTCGGCGAGGTAGTCGGCCGTGCGGGCGCCCGACACCAGGACCATCAGGCCCGCGCCGAGCAGCGCGATGATCGCGGGTTCCAGGTGCAGCACGCTGTGCAGCGCGAACGCGGCGGTGACGAGGGCGAGCACCGCCAGGCACCGGGCCAGCAGCGCCTTGTCCTTGATGGCGGCCCGGCCGTTGAGCTCCATCACCGCCTGGGCGCGGTCGGGATTGTGCACAAAGGACCTACGGAACATGAAGCGGGCCATGATGACGAACAACACGAACAGCACGACCACGATCGGGCTCATGTGGACGATGAAGTCGTTGAAGCTCAGGCCGGCCCGGGTGCCGATGATGATGTTGGGCGGGTCGCCGATCAGCGTGGCCGCGCCGCCGATGTTCGACGCGAGCGCCTCGGCGATCAGGTAGGGCGCGACGGGCAGGCCCAGCTTCTGGCAGACGGCGATCGTGACCGGGGCCACGAGCATCACGGTGGTGACGTTGTCGAGGAACGGCGAGGCGACCGCGGTGATCACCATCAACAGCACCAGCAGGCGGTACGGCTGGCCGCGCGAGCGCTTGCCGGCCCAGATGCCGAGGAACTCGAAGACCCCGGTCTGCTTGATCACGCCGACGATGATCATCATGCCGAGCAGCAGGAAGATGACGCCCCAGTCGATGCCGGCGTGCTCGTCGTAGAAGACGTCGTCGCCCGGGAGCAGCCCGAGCGCGGCCATCAGCCCGGCCGCGCCCAGCACGACCGCGACGCGGTGGATCCGTTCGGTGGCGATGAGGACGAACGCGACCGTGAAGATGACGACGGCCGCGACGGGCGCGAACCCGTTCACCGGCGGCGCCCTGGTGGCCCGGTCTCGAACGTCTGATCATGGGGTGCGAAGGTCATGCGAAACGATGACCCGCGGGGACCACTCCTTACCATCGGTGCCGACCCTCAGATCGGGGGTCGGGCGACCCTAGGGTTCGATGAGTCCGACCCTGATGGCATAGCGGGTGAGCTCCAGCCGGTCCCGCAGGCCGAGCTTCTGCAGCAGGTTGGCGCGGTGCCGTTCGACGGTCTTGACGCTGATGTAGAGCAGGTCCGCGATCTCCTTCGACGAGTGCCCCTCGGCGACGAGCTTGAGCACCTCCTCCTCCCGGTCGGTGATCGCCCGCGGCGGCACGCCGTCGCCGTCCTTGACCCGGTCGAGGTAGTGCCGAACCAGCGCGTTGACCGCGCCCGGGTAGAGGAACGGCTCGCCCCGCATCGCCGCCCGGCAGGCGGCCACGAGGTCCCGGTCGGCCACGGACTTGAGCACGTAGCCGGAGGCGCCCACCTTGAGCGCCTCGAAGAAGTACTGCTCGTTGTCGTACATCGTCAGGATCAGGATCCGCAGTTCCGGCATCGACCGGGACAGCTCGCGGGCCGCCTGCAACCCGGTCAGCCGCGGCATGGCGATGTCGAGGACCGCGAGGTCAGGCCGCTCGCGGGCCGCCAGCTCGATCGCCTCGGCGCCGTCCGCGGCCTCGGCCACCACGGTCAGGTCGGGCTCGCTGTCGAGGATGAGTCGTACGCCTCTGCGTACCAACGCATGGTCGTCGGCCAACAGGATCCGCGTCTCCGGCATTCAGCGACCTCCCACGTCGCAGGGCACCCGCAGGCGCACGTCGGCGCCGCCACCGATGGCGGAACCGAGAGCCAACTCCGCGCCGACGAGCATCGCCCGCTCGCGCATGCCGAGGATCCCGGCGCCCTCGGGCGCGCGGCCGAAACCCCGGCCGTCGTCGCTGATCCGCAGCCGCACCTCACCCGGGTGCCGGCGCAGGCTCACCTCGATGGTACGGGCGCCGCTGTGCCGGGCCGCGTTCGTCAATGCCTCCTGGGCCACCCGGTAGACCACCAGCTCGGTGTCGTCACCCAGGTCAGGCAGGTCGGGATCCAGGTGGTACCGGACGGACAGGCCACCGGTGGAGAACTCGGTCGCCAGCGCCTTGACCGCGCTTTCCAGACCAAGCTCGGCGAGTACGCCCGGCCGCAGCCGGCGCGCGATCCGGCGGATCTCGTCGAGGCTGTTCCGCGTCGTCTCCTGCACCTCGTGCAGCTCCGCCCGGACGTCCGGCGGCGCGTGGTCGGCGACCCGTTTCAGCTCGAGGAGCACGGCGGTCAGGGTCTGGCCGACCTCGTCGTGCAGCTCCTGCGCGATCCGCCGCCGCTCGTCCTCCTGCGCGGACAGGGCCCGGCCCGTGCTCGCGGCCGCCGGCGCGGTGCTGGCCCTGATCCTGATCCGCCGCCCGGCACCGCCCGCCGACGACGCGACGCGCC
>NZ_JBFAIU010000293.1:0-9638 GCF_040654855.1 Asanoa sp. NPDC050611 | reverse complement strand
GCCGCCCGGCCCGCGACGCCGGAGGACGCCTATCCCGTGAAGCCGACCGTCGTGCTGGTGCACGGTGCCTGGGCAGCGGACCGAGCCGCACGGTCGCGCCGGTGAGCAGCTCGTCCAGCGCGCCCGGCGAGACGCTGGGGTCGCCGCTGCGCACCGTGGCGACCACCGCGACGCCGAGGTCCTCGACGCGCCGGGCCACGCCGGCCAGCCAGCGCAGCGACGGCAGGTCGGCCCAGTGCAGGTCGTCGACACAGAGGACGGTCCGCTCGGCCGCCGCCTGGTTCGCGGTGAGGCAGAACAGCCCGTGCGCGGCCGCGGCGGTCGCGTCCGCCGAGTTCGCCGGTGCCGGCGTGGCCGCGCCCAGCACGCGATCGGCGAGCGCGGCGGGACCCCGGCACAGGCCGGGCCACGTGGTGGCGGACTGCAGGGGTGCGAACAACTGCCGGGCGATGCCGAACGGGAAGTCGCGCTCGAGCGGGTTGCCACGGGCCCGGAGCACCGCGAGACCGCGCCGGCGCGCGTCGGTGGCGGCCGCGTCGAGCAGCGTGGTCTTGCCGATGCCGGCCGGGCCTTCGAGGACGAGCAGGGTCCCAGAGCCGGCCTCGGCGGCGGCGAGCGCACCGGCGAGCACCGCCAGCTCCGCGTCACGACCGATCATGGCCACTCCCGAATCCTCAGTATGCGCTCCACGATGAGCCGGTGGGAGCGCCCGGTCCAGCCTGGTTGCACAAGTCCGACAGGGGTGGAGGTGCGTGATGACGTACGTGATGGGGCGGACCGCGGCGGAGTACGCGCGGCTGCGCGCACAGGCGAAGATCTGGGAGGGCGCCACGGCCGGGCTGCTCGACACGGTCGGGCTGGCGCCGGGCGCGCGCTGCCTGGACGTCGGCTGTGGGCCGGGCGAGACGATGCGGCTGATGGCGGAGCGGGTCGGCCCGGCGGGCCGGGTGGTCGGCGTGGACGTCGACGGCGAGCTCGGCCGCACCGCGGTGACGGCACTGGCCGACGCCGGGCACGGGCAGTGCGAGTTCGTCGAGGGCGACGTGGAGCGGGCGGACCCCGTACCCGATGGCGGTTTCGACCTGGTCTTCGGGCGGTTGATCCTGCTGCACGTCGCGGACCCGGTCGCCGTGCTGCGCAGGATGTGGGGCTGGACGGCGCCGGGCGGCGTCCTGGTCGTGCAGGACTACGACATGGAGGCGGTGGCCGCGAACCCGCCGCTGCCGGTGATCGACGAGTGGCGGCGGGTCTTCCTCGGCACGTTCGCGGCGGCCGGCCGCGACCACCGGCTCGGGCTCCGCCTGCCCGCCCTGTTCGCGGCGGCGACCGGTGCCCGGCCCGACGGCACGGCGGTGGCCGGCCGGCTCGACCGCATGGAGACCAGCGCACCGATGCTCGCGGCGACGTACCGCAGCATCACGCCGGCCGGGATCTCGCTGGGCACGGTCACGCCGGAGGAGGCGGACCGCTTCCAGGCGGACATCGCGCGGGCGGCCGTCGACCAGCCGGACCACCAGGCACTGTGGCCGTTGCTGATCGGGGCTCACCGCCGCCGCTGAAACGGGACTGCGCCGGGTCGCATCGAAGGGGGATGATGGCGATCCGGGGGGTGAGCGGCATGACGATGAAGGCGGCCGTCGTCGGTGGCGGGATCGGTGGACTGGTCACGGCGGTGGCGCTGCGCCAGGCAGGGGTCGACGTGCGGGTCTTCGAGCAGGCGTCCGCCGTCGGGACGGCCGGCGCGGGGATCCAGCTCGCGCCCAACGCGACCCGCGTGCTCGACGCGCTCGGTCTCCTGCCGGCGATCCGCCGTGTGGCGGTCGAGCCCACGGAGTTCGACTTCCGGCGGTGGGACGACGGTCGGGTGCTGTCGACGACGCCGCTCGCCGGCGCGATCGCCGACACCTACGGCGCGCCCTACCTGCACGTGCACCGCGGCGACCTGATCGCGATTCTGGCCGAGGCGCTGCCGGTCGAGGTCGGTGCCCGCTGCGTCGACGTGGTGCCGGGCGATCGCGGTGCGGAGCTGCTTCTCGCCGGCGGGCGGCGCGAGCAGGCCGACCTGGTCGTCGGCGCCGACGGCATCCACTCACTGGTCCGGCGGTCCGTTCTCGGCGCCGAGGACGCCCGGTTCACCGGGCACGTCGCGTTCCGTGGGCTGATCCCGGCCGAGCGCGTGGCCGGGCTGGGGCTCGCACACACCGCCACGGTGCGGATGGGGCCGGGCCGGCACTGCGTGCACTACTTCGTCTCGGCGGGCCGACTGCTCAACGTGGTCTGCGTGATCGAGGAGACCAGCTGGACCCGGGAGTCGTGGACCGACCGCGGCGACCCGGCCGAGGTGCGCGCCGCGTTCGCCGACTGGGACCCGGTGGTCCGCGCGATCGTCGACGCGCTGGACGCGCCGCTGAAGTGGGCGCTCTTCGACCGCGAGCCGATCCCGCGGTGGAGCAAGGGCGCGGTCACCCTGCTCGGCGACGCCTGCCACCCGATGCTGCCGTACGGCGCGCAGGGTGCCGCGCAGGCGATCGAGGACGCCGCGGTGCTGGCCGCCTGCCTGCGCGACGATGCCGACGTGCCCGCGGCGCTCGCGCGCTACGAAGCCCTTAGGCACGACCGCACGGCCCGGGTCCAGGCGATCTCCCGGGGCAACGCGACCCGTTTCCACCTGCCCGACGGCCCGGCCCAGCAGGCCCGCGACGCCGCGATCGCCGCCAGCAACGGCCTCACTCCGGACCTGGACTGGCTCTACGGCTCCGACATCTTCACCGCCGCCTGAGCCGTCCGTTGACATGTGACCTTCTGGTCACATATCTTTCCGTCGTGGACGACGACGGCGATCTCGTGTTCAAGGCGCTCGCCGACCCGACCCGGCGGTTCCTGCTCGACCTGCTCTTCGCGCGTGACGGCCGCACGCTCACCGAGCTCGAGTCGGAGCTTGCGATGTCGCGCTTCGGTGTGATGAAGCACCTCCGCGTGCTCGAGGCCGCGGGTCTCGTCGTGGCCCGCCGCTCGGGCCGGGAAAAGCTGCACTTCCTCAATCCCGTGCCGATCCGGCTGATCCACGACCGCTGGATCGACAAGTTCACCGAACGCCAGGCGTCGGCGCTGGCGGAGTTGAAGACGGAGCTCGAAAATGACTGACACGACAGTGCAGGTTCACCGGGTCTACATCAAGGCGACCGCGCAGGCCATCTGGGACGCCATCACCCGTCCCGAGTGGACGGCCCGCTACGGACACCGCGGGCTCAGCGAGTACGACCTGCGCCCCGGCGGCGCGTTCGTGGGCCGGGCCAACGAGGGCATGATCGCCCGCGGCACACCCGAGGTGGCCGTGGACGGCGAGGTCGTCGAGGCCGACCCGCCGCACCGCCTCGTGCAGACCTTCCGCATGCTGATGGACCCGGGCCTCGCCGCCGAGGGGTTCACCCGGCTCACCTACGAGATCGCCGAGGGCGCCAACGGCGTCTGCACGCTGACCGTGACACACGACCTGACCGGCGCACCGGGCCTGGCCGGCCTGATGCGCGGCGACTTCGAGGCGATGGGCGCCGGCGGCGGCTGGCCCTGGACGCTCAGCGGCCTCAAGACCCTGCTGGAGACCGGCAAGGAGCTGGAGTCGTGAGCACGGCGCTGTCGGTCCCGGCCCTACGGACGGCCGCGCCGCTGCTCGTGGCCGGCGCGGTCGACGGCTACCCACCGGGCGCGGCCGACGCGGTCACGTGGCACGGCACGGTGCACTCGCTGGCACCGGCCGCCGCCGGCATCGCGGGCCTCGTCGCCTACGTGCTGTTCGCCCGCCGCTTCGCCGCCGACCACGAACGCGGCTGGCTCATGTGGACGATCGCGGCACCGATCGCGATCCTGGTCGCGAACGCGGCCTCGGCCACCACCGGCGACTTCCGCTGCCTCGTCGTTGGTCGGGCGATCGGTGCGGCCTGGACGACGTCGCTCTTCGTCAAGCTGCGCGCAGGCGTCCGGTAAGCAGGATCCACGCACCGACGGCCGCGAGCGGGACGAGGCCGAGCAGGTCCGCCACCGCCGGGTCGAGTCCGCCGCCGTCGATCAGCAGGGCGGCGGTGAGCGTACCGATGACCATGTTGTTGCCCGCATGGGCGACGCAGGCGACCCAGACGCTGCCGGAACGCAGGAACAGCCAGGCCAGGATCACCGCCTGCGCGACGATCAGCAGCGTCCAGCTCACGAGACCGAGCACGGGGTTCGCGTAGTCGGCGTAGTCCGTGAGCACCAGCGGGTAGTGCCACGCCGCCCAGACGAGACCGGTGACCAGCGCCGCCCGCGCCGGGTTCCGGCCGGTTCGCTGCTGCAGGTAGCTCCGCCATCCGAACTCCTCACCCCAGAACAGCGGCGCGAGGACGACGGGCGCGGCCAGCACCAGCAGCAGCGTGGCCGGGCCCGGCAGGTCGTCCGCGGTGGGCTCGTAGAGCCGCAGCGCGGTCGCCAGCCCGACGGTCACGGCGACCACGAGCAGAGGTCCGAACCACGCGACGAGGTAGTACCGCCGGGCCACCCGAAGCCGCGGGCGAAGACCCGCGTCGGCGAATCCCTCCCGCGTGACCCAGCGGCGCACCACGAGCGCCGCGATCGCCGGCCCGAACGCGATCGGGACCGCGAACGCCAGTTGCGTGAGCGGGTCGGCCATCGACCAGCCGAGCACCGCGTGCGCGACGAGGACGCCGCTCCACGCCAGACCGAACGCGATGAGCAGGAACGCCGGCACTCCGGATGACGTGGCTCGCATGGCAGGAAGGCAAGCAGCAGCACCGGTGTGACCTCGTCACACCCAGGTACGAAAAGCCGCGCCATACCTGGGAGCCAGGTCCACCTGAAAGAACGGACATTCAGGATCGCGCCGGGGCGCGGTTAGGGTGACGCTATGCGGCGCGCCAGCCAGCCACGCGTGGGCCGCGGTCCGCGATGACCGTGTCCGGTGAGGTCGCGGACGCCGCACCGCCCCGGCGGCGGCGGTGGCGGGTCTGGTCGGCCGTCGCCGGCGTCGCCTTGTTGCTGGTCGTCACGGCGCTCGTCGCCTTCCGCGCCGGGGGCGGCGGCGCGCCACCGGACGCCGCGCCGAGCCCCTCCCCCACCGCCAAGCCGCCGCTGACCACCGCCCAGGTCTACACCGTCCTCGCGCCGTCCGTGGTCAGCGTGCGCGGGTCCGGCAACGGCACCGGCGTCGTCGCGAACGCCGACGGGCTCGTCGTCACCGCCTTCCACGTGGTCGACGGCGCGAAAACCATCGAGATCACGTTTCCCGACGGCACCGAGGTGCCCGCCACCCTCGCCGGCAGCGACCGCGCCAACGACATCGCGCTGCTGCTGCCGCAGCGCGCGCCCACCGTCATCGTCCCCGCGGTCATCGGCAACGCCGGCCGGCTCGCGATCGGCGACGACGTCGTGGCGATCGGCAACCAGCTCGGGCTCGTGCACAGCACCACCGCCGGCGTGGTGTCGGGCCTCGAACGCGTCGCGACCGGCACCGACGGCACCCGGCTGCGCGGCCTGATCCAGTTCGACGCCGCCGTCAACCCCGGCAGTTCCGGCGGGCCGCTGGTCAACACCCGTGGCGAGACCGTCGGCATCGTCGTCGCCCTGCTCAACCCCACCCCGGCCGGCACCTTCGTCGGTGTCGGCTTCGCCGTGCCGATCGGCGCCGCGCTCGGCGGCGGTGCCGACGGCACGGGACCACCCGGTCCGATGCAATAGGAGCGCGCATGGACACCGAGCCCATCCTGTACGAGGTCAAGAAGACCATCGTCGGCCAGGACGCGCTCCTCGAACGACTGCTCGTCGCCCTGCTCGCCCGCGGCCACATCCTGGTCGAGGGCGTACCCGGACTGGCCAAGACCCTGGCCGTGAAGGCGCTCGCCGGCGCGATCGGCGGCCAGTTCCACCGGGTGCAGTTCACCCCCGACCTCGTGCCCGCCGACATCGTCGGCACCCGCGTCTACCACCAGCACAGCGGCGAGTTCCAGGTGTCGCTCGGCCCGGTGTTCACCAACCTGCTGCTCGCCGACGAGATCAACCGGGCGCCGGCCAAGGTGCAGAGCGCGCTGCTCGAGGTGATGCAGGAGCAGCAGGTGACCATCGGCCGCGAGACGCACCAGGTGCCGAAGCCGTTCCTGGTCATGGCGACGCAGAACCCGATCGAGTCCGAGGGCACCTATCCGCTGCCGGAGGCGCAGGTCGACCGGTTCATGATGAAGGTCCTGGTCGGCTATCCGAGCCCGACCGAGGAGTTCGTGATCGTCGAGCGCGCGATCGCCGCCGCGGCGGCCGGCCAGGCCGTGGCCGACCCGGAGCGGCTGGTCGCGATGCAGGAACAGGTCGACCGGGTGTACGTGGACCCGGCGCTGATCGAGTACGCCGTCCGGCTGGCCAACACCACGCGCGACCCGGCCGCCGCGGGCCTCGGCGACCTGTCCCGGTACGTCAGCTTCGGCGCCAGCCCCCGCGCCTCGATCAACCTGATCCTGGCCGGCCGCGCGCTGGCGTTCATCCGGGGCCGGGACTACGTGGTGCCGGCCGACGTCACCGAGCTCGTCCTCGACGTGTTCCGGCACCGGCTCGTCCTCTCGTACGAGGCCCTCTCCGACGACGTGACCCCCGACAACATCCTGACCCGGGTGATGGCCGCGGTCCCCGTCCCCGACGCACCGCTGCAGCGGGCCGGCCGATGACCACCGCCCCGGACCGCCTGCTCCGCAAGCTGGAGTGGCGCGTCCTGCGCCGGCTCGACGGCCGGCTGCAGGGCGCGTACCGCACGGCGTTCCGCGGCACCGGGATCGACTTCGACAGCCTCCGCGAGTACCTCCCGGACGACGACGTCCGGCACATCGACTGGAACGTCACGGCCCGGCTGGACCAGCCGCACGTCCGGCAGTACACGGAGGACCGCGAGCTGACCGCCTGGCTCGCGCTCGACCAGTCGGCCTCGATGCGGTTCGGTGAGACGCCGCCTCACCCGAGTCTTGGAATTGATCTGCGCCGTCCGGAGGACCAGGCGCCATTGGCGGCATCAGGCAAGGACTCGATGCTCACCGACCTCGCCGTCTGCCTCGCCCGGCTGTTCTCCCGGGGCGGCAACCGGGTCGGCGCGATCCTCTACGACAACCTGCGCCACCGGGTCGTGCCGCCGCGCACCGGCCGTGACCACGTGCTGCGGCTGACCGACCTGGTGACCGCGCCGACCGCCGAGCGCGGTGGCGGCAGCACCGACCTCGCCGCGATGCTGCGCCTGGCCGCCCGCAACGCCCGCCGGCGCAGCCTGCTGTTCGTCGTCTCCGACTTCATCGGCGAGGGCGACTGGGCCGGCGAGCTGACCCGGCTGGCGCTTCGGCACGAGGTGGTCGCGATCCGCGTCGTCCACCCCGCCGAGCTGGACCTGCCCGACCTCGGCCTCGTCCTGGTCGAGGACGCCGAGACCGGCGAGCAGATGCTGGCCGACACCGGCGACCCGCTGTTCCGCGAGCGGCTGCGCGCCGAGGTCGAGGCGCGGGAGGCCGAGGTCGACGCCGCGATGGGCCGGGCCGGGGTCGCCGCCCACCGCGTCCGCACCGATGACGACCTGGTCGAGGTGCTGGTCGCCATGGTCCGCCGGACGAGACGCGTACGCCGATGACTTTCCAGCATCCCGTGATGTTCGCCGTCGCCCTGGTCGTCGGCGTCGCCTGTGTGCTCGGGCTGCGCCGGCTCCAGCGTGATCGGGCCAGGGCCTACCAGGCGGCCGGCGTCCCGGTGCGCGGCGGCACACGGCGTTACCTGCCGCCGATCCTGTTCCTCGCGGCCGTCGTGTTCCTGCTGATGGCCGTCGCGCGTCCACAGGCGACACTCGGCGTCCCGCGCACCTCCGGGACCGTGATGCTGGCCTTCGACGTCTCCAACAGCATGGGCGCCAACGACATCACGCCCACCCGGCTGGCCGCCGCACAGGCCGCGGCGATCGCGTTCGTCGAGGCACAGCCGACCACTGTGGACATCGGCGTCATCGCGTTCAGCCAGGGTGCGCTCAGCACGCACACGCCGGCCAACCGGCACGCCGAGACCGTCGACGCGATCAAGCGCCTGCGGGTGACCGGCGGCACGTCGATCGGCCAGGCGATCCTCGGCTCGCTCACGGCGATAGTCGGCCGGCCGGTCACGCTGCCGGAGCCGCCGGCCCAGCCGCCCGACCTCGGCTACCACACCGACGCGACGATCGTGCTGCTCACCGACGGCGAGGACACCGGCGGCCCGGACGCGCTGGCCGCCGCCGAACTGGCCGCCAACGCCGGCGTGCACATTCAGACGGTGGGCGTGGGCACGGTGGAGGGCAGTACCGTGGACATCGACGGATATCAGGTGTCGACGGCCTTGAACGAGGACCTGCTCACCCAGATCGCCGCGGCGACCGGCGGTGGCTACCACCGGGCACAGGACGCCGGGGCGCTCGACGCCGCCTACCGGGACCTCGACCTGCGTACGACCATCGAACCGCAACCGATCGAGCTGACCGGCCCGGTCGTCGCGTTCGCGCTGCTCCTGCTGCTGGCCGGCGCGGCGCTGACGATCCACTGGTTCGGACGGATCCTGTAGATGTCACTGACCTGGCCGTGGGCCCTCACCGCACTGCTGATCTTCCCTGCCCTGCTCGGCTACCGCTGGTGGACCCGCCGCCGGCGGCGCCGCGAGACCGTGCGGCTGCCGAGCCTCGCGCTCGTGCGCGCCGCGCTGCCCGGCCGCTCCCGCTGGCGCCGGCTGATCCCGCTCTGGCTGTTCGCGGCCGGCCTGGTGGTGCTCGCCACCGGCGCCGCCCGGCCGCAGGCGTCGGTGCCCGTGCCGGCCAACTCGACCACCATCATGCTGGCCATCGACTCCTCGGGCTCGATGTGCTCGACCGACGTCGCACCCAACCGGCTCACCGCCGCGCAGCAGGCGGCCCGCGAGTTCGTCGAGGGCCAGCCCGAGGGCGCGAACATCGGCCTCGTCACGTTCTCCGGCAACGCCGGGTTGCTCGTCCAGCCGACCGACGACAAGAAGGCGCTGGTCGCCGCGATCGACTCGCTGCGCACCGCCCGTGGCACCGCGATCGGGCTCGCGATCCTCACCTCGGTGGACGCGATCGCCGAGGTCAACACCGACGTGCCGCCGACCGGCATCGAACTGCCCGCCGGCGGGCCCGTCGACCTGCAGCCGGACACCATCGTCGTGCTCACCGACGGCCGCAACACCCAGGGCGTCGACCCGACCACCGCGGCGGAGCAGGCGGCGGCCCGCGGCCTGCGGGTCTACACCATCGGCTTCGGCACCACCCAACCCTCGGCGATGGTGTGCGACCCCAACCAGGCCGGCGGCGACGTGATGTTCGGCGACGGCTCCCGCTTCTCCGGCGGCGGCTTCGGTGGGCGCCGCTACCAGAACATCGACGAGCCGACCCTGCGCGAGGTCGCCGACCTGACCGGCGGCGAGTACTACGAGGCGCAGGACGCCGCCGAACTGTCCCGCGTGCTCCGCGACCTGCCGAGCAACATCGTGCTGCAGCGGCAGGACATGGAGATCACGGGCTGGTTCGCGCTCGCCGGCGCCCTGCTCGTGCTCGCCGCCGTCGCCCTGGCCCAGTGGTGGAGCCGGACGCAGGT
>NZ_JBFAIU010000292.1:0-9634 GCF_040654855.1 Asanoa sp. NPDC050611 | reverse complement strand
TACGCCGCCGCGATGTCGCTGTCCCTCTTCGTCATCCTCATCGCCATCACGTTCCTGCAGATGCGGCTGCTGCGGGCGAACGAATCGGACACCAAGCCACCGGCCGGATCTCGCGGGCCAGCAGCGAATCCACGAGCCGGTCGTAGAAGTCGAGGTTCGCCGCGCGCGGCCAGGCGACCGAGAAGCGGTACGCGGTCAGGCCCAGCGAGGCCAGCAGCGCCACGTCGTCCGCGTGGCGGTGGTAGTGGTCGGCCGCCCGCTCACCCGTGTCACCGCCGACCACGTTGCCGGGCGTCGCGGCAAAGGTGTCCCAGATGGACGGCACCCGGCCGTCCGCGGTCACCGCCCCCTCGATCTGGTAGGCCGCGGTGGCCGCTCCCCACCAGAACGTGGACGGGAACCGCACTGCGGTGTCGGCGGCCGGCGCCGCGATGGTGTCCAACAGGGTCACTCCTTTGGAGAGCGCTCTCCGAAACGCCCTCCAGCGTCCGGTACGACCGATCTCCTGTCAAGGCCGCACGTCTTGACATCGATGAATGCCGAGCGCAACACTGCCAAGCACTGGAGAGCGCTCTCCAAGGAGCTCCGTCCCCTCTCCGGAAGGGCATCCCCGTGAAACCTCGCCTGCTCACGGCCGTCGTGGCCGTCGTACTCGGACTCACCTCCCTGGCCGTCGCCGAAGCCGCCAGCGCCGCCGACGCCGTCATCTCGCAGGGCAGACCCGCGGTCGCGTCCTCGACGCAGGGTGCCGACCTGCCCGCCTCCGCCGCCGTCGACGGCAACGCCACCACCCGCTGGGGCTCGGCCTGGTCGGACCCGCAGTGGATCCAGGTCGACCTCGGCGCCACCGCCACCATCACCCAGGTCACCCTCAACTGGGAGGGCGCGTCGGCCCGGGCCTTCCAGATCCAGACGTCGCCGAACGGCACGACCTGGACCGACGTCTACTCGACCACCACCGGCCCGGGCGGCGTCCAGACGCTCGCGGTCACCGGCTCCGGGCGCTACGTCCGGATGTACGGCACCGCCCGCAACAGCGGCTACGGCTACTCGCTGTGGGAGTTCCAGGTGCACGGCACGTTCGGCGGCACCAACCCGAACCCGGGCACCTGCGGCACCAGCAACGCCGCCCAGGGCCGGCCCGCCACCGCCTCGTCCGCCGAGGGCGCCGGCGTCGACGCCGCCATGGCCGTCGACGGCAACGCCGGCACCCGCTGGTCGAGCGCGTTCGCCGATCCACAGTGGATCCGGGTCGACCTCGGGTCGGCACAGAGCGTCTGCCGGGTCGTGCTGCAGTGGGAGGGCGCGTACGCCCGGGCGTTCCAGATCCAGACCTCGGCCGACGGCAACGCCTGGACCGACGTCTACGCCACCACCACGGGCGCGGGCGGCACGCAGACCGTCACCGTGACCGGCACGGGCCGCTACGTCCGGATGTACGGTACGGCCCGCGCCACCGGCTGGGGTTACTCCCTGTGGGAGCTCCAGGTGTTCACCACCGGCGGCGGCAACCCGCCCGACCCCGACCCCGGCACCTGGCAGACCGTCTGGAGCGACGACTTCACCGGCGCCGCCAACACCGCGCCGTCCAGCGCGAACTGGCTGGTGCGCACCGGGACGCAGTACCCCGGCGGCGCGGCCAACTGGGGCACCGGGTCGGTCGAGACCGCCGGCGCGGCGAACGCCACCCTCGACGGTGCCGGGCGGTTGTCCATCCGCGCGGTCCGCGACGGCGCCGGCAACTGGACCTCCGGCCGCATCGAGACCCAGCGGGCCGACTTCGCGCCGCAACCCGGCCAGCTCACCCGGTTCAGCGCGGTGCTCAAGCAGCCCGACGTCGCCAACGGGCTCGGCTACTGGCCGGCCTTCCGGGCGACCGGCGCCGCCTTCCGCGGCAACTTCACCAACTGGCCCGGCATCGGCGAGACCGACATCATGAGCGGCGTCAACGGCCGCGGCCAGCTCTCGCAGACCCTGCACTGCGGCACCGCGCCCGACGGGCCGTGCGGCGAGTACAACGGCCGGACCAGCGGGCTCGCCTCGTGCGCCGGTTGCCAGACCGGCTACCACGAGTACAGCCAGGTCATCGACCGCACGAAGACCGACGAGGAGATCCGGTTCTACCTCGACGGCCGGCAGACCTGGATCGTCCGGGAGAGCCAGGTCGGCGTCGCCGCGTGGCAGGCCGCCGTGCACCACGGCTTCTACCTGCGCTTCGACCTCGCGATCGGCGGCCTCTACCCGAGCGGCATCGCGGGCTTCACCGTCCCGACACCGGACACCACCTCGGGCGGCGTGCTCAGCGTCGACTCGGTCTCGGTCGCCCGGTCCACCGGCACCACGCCGCCGGCGATGACGGACCCACCGGTGCCGGCCGGGCCCAGCGTCGTGCGGGTCACCGGGACCCAGGGCAACTGGCAGCTCCAGGTCAACGGCGCGCCGTGGGAGGTGCGTGGGCTCACCTACGGGCCGCCGCAGGGCGCGGCCGACGGGTACCTGCGCGACCTGAAGAACATGGGCGTCAACACGATCCGGACCTGGGGCGTCGACGACGCGCAGACGCCGGTGCTGCTCGACACCGCCGCCCGGCACGGGATCAAGGTGATCGTCGGGCACTGGCTCAACCAGGGCGCGGACTACGTCAACGACACCGCGTACAAGAACAGCGTCAAGGCCGAGATCGTGGCCCGGGTCAACGCGCTCAAGGGCCGGCAGGGCGTGCTGATGTGGGACGTCGGCAACGAGGTCATCCTGACGATGCAGGACCACGGCCTCGCGCCCGACGTGGTCGAGGCCCGGCGGGTGGCGTACGCCCGGTTCGTCAACGAGGTCGCCGAGGCGATCCACGCGGCGGACCCGAACCACCCGGTCACCTCGACCGACGCCTACACGCACGCGTGGACCTACTACAAGCCGTACTCGCCGGCGCTCGACCTGCTGGCGGTGAACTCGTACGGCGCTATCGGCGGGGTCAAGGCCGACTGGATCGCGGGCGGCTACCCGAAGCCGTACATCGTCACCGAGGCCGGGCCCGACGGCGAGTGGGAGGTGCCGGACGACGTCAACGGCGTGCCCGACGAGCCAACCGACCTGGAGAAGCGGGCCGGGTACGCGGCGAGCTGGGCGGCGATCAAATCGCATCCCGGTGTCGCGTTGGGCGCCACCGAGTTCCACTATGGACTGGAGAACGACTTCGGCGGCGTCTGGCTCAACGTGACGACCGGTGGCTGGCGGCGGCTGGGGTTCCACGCGCTGCGGCAGGCGTACACCGGCCAGCCCTCGGCCAACACGCCGCCGGAGATCACGTCGATGACCGTCGGCTCGCCGACCGCGGTGCCGGCGGGCGGGACGTTCCCGGTGTCGGTCGCCGCGACCGACCCGCAGGGCGACCTGATCCGCTACAACCTGATGTTCAGCGACAAGTACGTGACCGGCGGAACGGGGTTCTCGAGCGTCACGTTCACGGAGACGGGCAACGGCACCTTCTCGGTGCGCGCACCCGAGCAGCTCGGCGTCTGGAAGGTGTACGTGTACGCGTTCGACGGCCAGGGCAACGTGGGCATCGAACAGCGCTCGTTCAAGGTCGTGCCGCCCACCGTCCCGGGCACGAACCTCGCCCGCGGCCGGCCGGTGACGGCGTCGTCGTACCAGCCGACCGGCACCAACGGGCCACAGCTGCCGGCGTACGCGACCGACGGCGACTACGCCACCCGGTGGGCCAGCGAGTGGGTGGCGACGGCCTGGGTGCAGGTGGACCTCGGCTCGGTGCAGTCGTTCAACCACGTGCAGCTCGCGTGGGAGGCGGCGTACGCCACGGGCTACCAGGTGCAGACCTCCAACGACGGCAACAGCTGGACGACGATCTATTCGACGACGACCGGCAACGGTGGCTTCGACAGCCTGCCGGTCACCGGCACCGGTCGGTACGTCCGGATGAACGGGCAGGCCAAGGCCACCGGCTGGGGCTACTCACTGTGGGAGTTCGGCGTCTACCGCTGACATCGGCGCAGGACGGTGGGCGCTTCGGCGGCCGCCGTCCTGCTAGCCTACGGGTGCGGAGAGCGCTCTCCGCCCGCGACCATGGAGAGACGTGACCACTGACAACGCACGCCTGCCGACCCTGGAGGACGTGGCCCGGCTGGCAGGGGTCTCCCGGGCCACGGTCTCCCGGGTGATCAACGGCATCCGCAACGTCAACCCCGAGCTGCACGAGGTCGTCTGGAACGCGGTCCACGCCACCGGTTACGTGGCCAACCGCGCGGCCCGGTCGCTGGTCACCCGGCGCACGGGCACGATCGCGCTGGTCGTCTCCGACTCCGAGAGCCACGACGACGACCCGTTCATGAGCCGGTTCTTCAGCGACCCGTTCTTCGGGCGGGTGGTCGGCGGCCTGCTCAGCGCGCTGCGCCCGGCCGGCGTGCAGCTCGCCCTGCAGCTCGTCGGGGCGGACCAGGCCCGCGCCCGGCTGGTCGGCGACCTGCGCCAGGGCCAGGCCGACGGCTCGGTCGTGCTCTCCCTGCACCCCGGCGACACGCTCCCCCAGCTGCTCGCGGACGCCGGCCTGCCCGGTGTGGTGATCGGCCGGCCGGCCCGGCCGGTGCCGATCAGCCACGTAGACGTGGCCAACGACCAGGGCGCGGCGCTGGCCGCCGACCACCTGGTGGCCCGCGGCCGGCGCCGGATCGGCATGGTCACCGGCCCGGTGGACGTGCCGGCGAGCGTCGACCGGATCGCGGGCTTCAACGCGGCGATGGCCCGCCACGGCCAGTCGTACGTGCCGTCGGCCACGGGCAACTTCACCCACGAGAGCGGCGAGCGGGCCATGCGCGAGCTGCTGGTCGACCACCCCGACCTCGACGGCGTCTTCGTCGCCAACGACCTGATGGCCCAGGGCGGGCTGAACGCGTTGCAGGAGCTGGGCCGCCGGGTGCCGGCCGACGTGGCGGTCGTCGGCTTCGACGACAGCAGCGCGGCGCTGGCCGCCCGCCCGCAGCTGACCACCGTGCGCCAGCCGCTGGAGGACATGGCCGCGGAAGCGGTCCGCCTCCTCCTCGCCCGCGTCGACGACCCGACCCTCGCCTCGACCTCGGTCGTCTTCGCGCCCGAGCTGGTGGTGCGGGCGAGCAGTTAGGACCCGCCCTCAGTTGCCGTCCTTCTCGAGCCAGTCGAGGATCGCGTCGACGGGTTCCTGCCAGCGGGTGTCGAGCATCAGGTCGTGGCCCATGCCCGGGAAGAGCAGTGGGGCGCCGCCGTAGCGGCGGGCCACCTGGTCGAGCGCGGACCGCGGCACCACCCGGTCGTCGGGCGTGCCGACCACCAGCACCGGCGGGTCGCCGACCGGGTGCTCCGGCCTGCGGGACCGCAGCAGCTCCCACTGCGCCTTCGCCGAGGCGTGGCCGATCCGCTTGGTGTAGTCGCGGGCCTGCGGGTCCGGCAGGTGGCGGCCGAACAGCTGCCGGCGGGTCAGCCGGATCCGCCCGCCGAACGCGGCCGGCAGCGTGCCGAACGGGTTGCGGCGCAGGGCGAGGCCGAGGGTCGCCCAGCCGCCGAACACCGGCGCGGCCAGCACGCCGGCCCTGGCCGGGTAGCGGGCCATCGCGTGCGCCACGACGAGCGCGCCGGCGCCGTGGCCGACCAGCACCGCTTGGCGCGGCAGGGACGCCGCCACCTGGACCACGTCGTGCGCGTACGCCCGCAGCGTCGCCTTCGGGGCGGGCTCGCTGGCGCCGTGGCCGCGCGGGCTGACCGCGTGCGCCGCGAAGCCGCGCCCGGCTGCGTGCTCCAGCCAGTGCTCCGCGTACGCCCAGGCGCCGTGCCCGAAGCCCGGCACGAACAGCACGGGCGGCTTGCCCTCGTCGGCGATCTCGGGGGTCGCGGTGAGCAGCTCGCGGCGGGCCGGGGGCACCGGGTCCGCCCAGTCGCGGGTCCGCATGATCCGCACGGAGGTCATCGCGCGCTCCTCGCCGTCGCGGTGGCCGGGGACAGCTCGTCCAGCGCGCGCTGCAGCTCGCGCAGGTAGTCGACGTGGTTCACCTCGAACCAGTGCCGGGTGGAGTCCTTGACCCGGGCCCGGTTCCAGCGGTTGCCCACCTCGGCGGAGGCCCGCGACCAGAACGCCGCGGCCCGCTGCAGGTCGCGGTCGCGCAGCCGCAGCCAGCGCGCGATCAGCACGGTCTGCCAGTGCACCAGCGGGAACAGCCCGGAGTCGGGCTGCAGCAGCCCGGCGACGGCGAGCGTCGGGTGCTCGCGCGGGAAGGCGTGCAGGTAGAGGGTCGGTCGCCCGTGCTCGTCGGCGCCGAGGATCTCCGGCGCGAGGAACTCGAACCGGGGCAGGTAGCCGGTGGCGAAGACGACCACGTCGGCCTCGACGTGCCGGCCGTCGGTCAGCTCGACCGAGCCGCGGTGGAACCGGCGTACGTCCGGCACCGGGGTGATCGTGCCGTGGCCGAGGTGGTAGATCAGCTGGCTGTTGGCGATCGGATGGGTCTCGAAGACCTTGTGGTCCGGCTTCGGCAGCCCGAACCGGCTCTGGTCGCCCACGGTCAGCCGCAGCGTGCGGGCCGCCAGCCACTGCCGCAGCCGCAGCGGCACCCCGGCGCCGATCATGCGGTCGTTGACCTGGTCGGTGGGCCGGCCGAGCAGGTACTTGGGCAGGTACCAGTAGCCGCGCCGGGTGGAGTGCCAGGTCTGCGACGCGGCCGTGGCCGCCTCGACCGCGATGTCGCACCCGGTGTTGCCGCCGCCGACGACCAGCACCCGGCGGCCGCGCAGCTCCTTGGGGTCCTTGTAGGACGAGGCGTGCATGGTCTGGCCGCGGAACTCGTCGAGGCCCTCGTAGGTGGGCACCTTCGGCGCCCAGTTGTGCCCGTTGGCGACCACCACGGCGAGGTAGCGGTGGGTCCGCTCGGAGCCGTAGCCGCCGCTGCTGCGGGTGGTGACGTCCCAGCTCGTGTCGTCGGCCGGCTCGATCCGCACGACCTCGGTGCCGAACCAGACGTGCGGCAGCAGGTCGAAGTGCTCGGCGTAACGCTCCAGATAGGACAGCAGCTGGCTGTGGTGCGGGTAGTCCGGCCAGGTGTCCGGCATCGGGAAGTCGGGGAACTGGGTGAACGGCTTCGACGAGATCAGGTGCGTGCCGGCGTAGACCGGGCTGCGGTCGTGCCGCCAGTTCCACGCGCCGCCGACGCTGGTCTCCCGCTCGTAGCAGTCGACGCCGAAGCCGTGCTCGCGGAGGTTCTTGACGGCGGCGAGGCCGCTCGCGCCCGCACCCACCACACAGACCGTGTCGCGCCGGTCGTAGACCGGGCGGCCGTCACGCCAGAGGGTGCTGGAGGGGTCGAAGCGTTCGCCGGTGGGGGTGGACACCGCCCGATCCTTCCGACTGGCGGCCGGTTCTGTCCAGTCCTCCCCTAGCTATCGGGAATCACCAGATCGACGACGATCGGGAGGTGGTCGCTGGCGGCGCGGGCGTCCGCCGAGTCGACCACCCGGAAGCTCTTCACCTCGACGCGCTTGTCGACGAAGACGCCGTCGATGGCCCGGCGTGGGCCGGATGCCGGGTGCGTCGGCGCCGTGCCCGCGATCTGCAGGCCGTCGGCGACCGCGGCCCAGGTCGGGTCGCCCGGCTCGGCGTTGAGGTCGCCGGCGGCGACGACGGGCAGGTCGACGCCGCGCATCTCGGCGCGCCAGACCGCCGCCTGGGCCGGCCGCACCGCCGGGTCCGTGGACAGGTGCGAGCCGGTCACCACGAACGCGGCACCGGGCACGGCACACGTCGCGAACACGGCACCGCGCAGGTGGTGCCCCGGGACCAGCGGGAACCGCACGTCGCGGGTCTCCAGCACGCGCACCCGCAGCGTGGTCAGCACCAGGTTGCCCAGCGACCAGAGCCCGCCGCCGCCGACCACCATGCGCAGGCGGTCGGCCAGCGCCGCGTTCTTCTGCCGCCAGCGGAACCGGCGGGCGCCCTCCTGCACGACCAGCACGTCCGGGGCGAGGTCCGCGACGACGGCGGCGAGGGCGTGGAGGTCGTCCTTGAAGCTGTGGATGTTGTACGAGACGATCCTGACCCGGGCGCTCATGCTCGTGCCTCGCTTCGCGACGCCCGGCCTGAGCGCGGGCGACTGAGCTGCCTGCGCTCGCTGCGCTCGCTCACCGGCGCCGTGCCAGGTCGGCGGCGCCCACCAGGCCCGCGCCGTTGCCGAGCTTGGCGACCCGCAGGTCGGCGACCGGCCAGCGGCCGCGCTGGGCCAGCGACTCCTGGTAGGACGCGCGGGCCGGGCCCATCAGCAGCTCGCCCGCCTCGACCACCCCACCGCCCACGACCAGCACCTGCGGGTCGAGCACCTGGACCATATCGGCGAGGCCCATGCCCAGCCAGGTGCCGATCTGCGCGAACGCCTCGCGGGACACGGCGTCGCCGGCCCGGGCCGCGGCGGTGACCATCGGGCCGTTGATCCGGTCGGCGTCGCCACCGGCCAGCCCGAGCAGCCGTTCCGCGCGGTGCGGCTCCTGGCGCGCACCGGCCCGGGCGAACCGGACCAGCGCGTTGCCGCTCGCGTACTGCTCGATGCAGCCGAGCCGGCCACAGCCGCACTTGTGCCCGCCGGGCACCAGGCCCAGGTGGCCCAGTTCGGCCGCGATGCCGTTCGTGCCGCGGACGAGCTCGCCGCCGAGCACGATGGCGCCGCCGACCCCGGTGCCGATGGTGTACATCACCATCGAGTCGTCGGCGTCGTGCGCGGCGCCGAACCGGAACTCGGCCCAGGCCGCGGCGTTGCCGTCGTTCTCGACGATGACCGGCAGGCCGACCTTGTCGCTGACGTAGTCGCGCAGCGGCTCGTCGCGCCAGGCGATGTTGGGTGCGAACAGCACGGTCGACCGGGTGGCGTCGATCCAGCCGGCGGCGCCGATGCCGACCGCGTCCGCCGGGTACGCGCTGGCCAGCTCGGCGGCGACCTCGACGATCGTGTCCCGGGTGCGCGCGACGTCGTCCGCGGGTGTGTCCCGCCGGATGGTCGTGACGACCGTGCCGTCCGCGTCGACCACACCACCGGCGACCTTGGTGCCCCCGACGTCGACTCCGATGGTCAGCGTCACCGCTGCCGCTCCCCTCTGCTGTGCCGTCCGACGTGCTCAGGCGTCGTCGTCGGACCGTGGCGCCGGCGGCGCCGTTCGCTTGACGGCCTTGCGGGCCATCGGCTTCTTCGGTTTCCCAGGGGGCGCGACCTCGTCGTCGGCCGCCCGCTCCGCGGCGGTGGCCGCCGCCCAGACGTCACCGGCCGTGGGGGCCGGTGCAACATCATCGCGGGTACGGGTGGCCGCGCGCCAGATCTCGTCGTCGGAGAACCGCGGCGCCGGCGCGGGCGGCGGCTGCGGCTCGCGCACGGCCGTGGAGCTGTTGACCGCCCGCAGCAGGCTGGCCACCCCGGCCGCGAAGTCGCCGGCCCCGGTGGCCAGCCGCTCGGCGAACTCGGGGCTCGGGTCACGCAGGGCCACGATCACGCGGCAGATCGGGCAGACGCAGCATTCCGCGTCGCCGGTCGCCAACTTCGGGCCGGTTCCCCCGGACGGGTGATGCGGCTGGCCGAAGGCGCCGCCCGCCGACAGCGCGTCGCCCATCGCCGTCAGCAGC
>NZ_JBFAIU010000291.1:0-9794 GCF_040654855.1 Asanoa sp. NPDC050611 | reverse complement strand
TCCGTGCCGAGCCGGCGCAGCGACGCCTCGACGGCCCGGATCATGTGCTTGCGGCCGTTGCCGCCGGCGTTGGGGTCCGTCGCGTCGACCGTGTTCGACTCGATCTACCTCTACAACAAGTGGGGCCAGCCGATCTCCAGCGGCGTCTGGGAGGGCGTCACCACGTTCGTCGAATGGGTCTGCCAGAACTGGGACCAGCCGGACGAGGGCGTGTGGGAGACCCGCGGCGGGCGGCGCGACTTCCTCTACTCGCGGCTGATGTGCTGGGTGGCCCTCGAGCGGGCGATCCGGGTGGCACACCAGCGCGGGCTGCCGGCCGACCTGGTCCGCTGGGGCCGGGCGCGGGACGCCATCTACTACCAGATCATGGACCGGTTCTACGACCCGAAGCTGAAGGCGTTCGTGCAGCACCGCGACGGCCACGTACTCGACGCGTCGGTTCTGATGATGCCGCTGGCGAAGTTCGTCGCGCCGTCGGACCCGCGCTGGCTGAGCACGCTCGACCTGCTCGGCGACACCCTCGTGTCGGATTCCCTGGTCTACCGCTACGACCCGCACCTGAGCCCCGACGGCCTGCAGGGCGAAGAGGGCACGATGTCCATCTGTACCTTCTGGTACGTGGAAGCGCTGTCCCGGGCCGGGCGGGTCGACGAGGCCCGGCTGGCCTTCGAAAAGATGATCACGTACGCCAACCACCTGGGCCTGTACGCGGAGCAGCTGGGCCCGACCGGTGAGCAGCTCGGCAACTTCCCGCAGGCGTTCACGCACCTGTCGCTGATCAGCGCGGCCTTCAACATCGACCGCGCGCTCGGCTGATGCAGACGTTCCTGCCGTTCCCCGACTTCGTCCGGTCGGCGGCCGTGCTCGACCCGCCGCGGCTGGGCAAGCAGCGGGTGGAGAACGTGCAGATCCTGCGCGGGCTCACCGTCGCCGGGCACGGCTACCGCCACCATCCGGCGGTGAAGATGTGGGCCGGGTACGAGGAGGCGCTGGTCCGCTACGGCCTGATCGTCTCGTCGACGTGGACGGCGACCGGCCGGGCCGACACCACCGCGGCGACGCTGAACACGGACCTGGCGGCCGCCTGCGGTCTCGATTCGGTCCGCTCGGTGGAGGCCCTGGCCGCCGCCGGCGACCTGCCGCCGTGGCTGGGCGACGAGGCGTTCCACCGGTCGCACCAGTCGGCGTTGATCCGCAAAAACGCGGACTTCTACCGTCCCGTCTTCGGCGACGTGCCGCCGGACCTCCCGTACGTCTGGCCGCCCTCGGACCGCCCCAACGGCTGCACGCCACGGTGACGGCATGTCCGCGTGGCGCGTGCGCGATTTCCACAGCGACGACCTCGACCAGGCCGTCGCGGTCTGGGAGCAGAGCCGGCCGACCGGCTCTCCCGCCCCGGTCTTCGGCTTCGCGGAGGCCGTCTCCGCCGTGCGCGCGGGTCAGCCGGCGGTGGTCGCCGTCGCCGCCGAGGAGGTCGTCGGCGTCGCCATCGCCCGGGTGGACGGGGAACGCGCCTGGATCCAGGTGATCGCGCTCGACGCCCGCTGGCGCAACCGTGGGGTCGGCAGCTCGCTGCTCGCCGGCCTCGAACGCCGGCTCCGCGGCCTCGACGTGCGCCGGATCAGCGCGGTCCTGCCCGAGGACGCGACCGGCAGCGTCGCCATGCGCAACTCGGGCTATCACGTGCGCACCGACCTGACGTACTACGAGAAGGTCGAGCATGCGGCCGGCGACGCGGGCCTGCTCGCCGCGCTCGGGGGTCGGATGCTTCCGCCGGGGCTCTGGGACCTGCTGGCCGGGATGGAGGCCGAGAAGGAGGCGATCGAGCACCGCATCGTGTTGCCCCTGGCCCACCCCGACGTCGCCGATCGATACGGCGTCGTCCCGCCGAAGGCCGCCATCCTGTTCGGACCTCCCGGCACCGGAAAGACCAGCTTCGCCAAGGCGATCGCGTCCCGGCTGCAGTGGCCGTTCGTCGAGCTCTTTCCCGCCCGGCTCGCCGCGGACAGCGATGGCCTCGCGGCCGCGCTGCGGGCGACGTTCAGCGACCTCGCCGACCTCGACGAGGTGCTGGTCTTCATCGACGAGGTCGAGGAGATCGCCGGTGTGCGGTCCGGCCGGGCGACCGACCCGAGCCACGCCGTCACCAACGAACTGCTCAAGACCATCCCGGGCTTCCGCGAGCGCGGCGACCGGTTGCTGGTCTGCGCGACCAACTCGGTGCGGGCCCTCGACCCGGCGTTCCTGCGCCCGGGCCGCTTCGACTACGTGTTGCCGGTCGGCCCACCCGACCGCACGGCGCGAGCAGCGATCTGGCGCCGCTATCTCGGTCCGGCGGCCGACGACGTCGACCTCGAGCGACTCGTCGGTGCCAGCGAGCTGTTCACCCCGGCCGACATCGAGTTCGCGGCCCGCAAGGGCGCCCAGGCGGCGTTCGAACGGGAGGTGCGGGACCAGCGGGGCGAACCCGCCACCACCGCCGACTACCTCGCCTCGATCGCGGACACCCGGCCCACTCTCACCACGGACGCCGTGACGGCGTTCGCCGAGGACATCGAGGCGCACAGCCGCCAATGAGACCGGCCGGTCCGGCGTCGTGAGCGCCGCATGGCACGCCCGGGGGTCGGGCGTGCCATGGTCGGCGTCGGTCAGGCGGCCGGCACCAGCGCAGGGGACTGGCCCTGCTGGAACAGGTTGAGCGGGATCGCCTCGCCCATCGCCTGGTAGCCCGCGTCGCTCGGGTGCAGGCTGTCGCCGCTGTCGTAGGCGGCGAGCATGCGGTGCGGGTTCGCCGGGTCGCGGACCGCCGCGTCGAAGTCGACGACGCCGTCGGACTCGTCGGTCGTCCGGATCCATTCGTTGACGGCCAGGCGCTGTTCCTCCCGCACGTCAGGAGCGTTGCCGAACGGGGTGAGCGTGCCGAGGTAGATGCGGACGCCTTGCGTGTGTGCCCGCACGACCACCTGGCGCAGCGCGGCGATGACGTCCGCGGCGGTGGCCCCGCCGCTGATGTCGTTGATGCCGAGCAGCACGATGACGTCGGTCACGCCCGCCCGCACCAGCACGTCCTGGTCCATCCGCGCCATGGCGCTCGGGTTCGTGGCACCGCCACCCACCCAGACGCGGTTGCCGCTGATGCCCACATTGGCCACGCCCAGCTGCCGGGACGGCGGCAGCGCGGCGAGCCGTGCGGCCAGCACGTCCGGCCACCGCCGGTTGGTGTTGGCCGTGGAGCGGAGCCCTTCGGTGATGGAGTCACCGAACGCGACGACGGTGCCGGTGTGCCGCCGGGCGCTCGCGTCGATCTCGGACAGGAAGTTCCACTGGAGCCGGGTCGAGGCCACCGGGAAGTCCGCCTCACCCACGTGGTTGCCGGGCGCCGAGACGTACGTCGTCTGCAGCGCGCCGTTCCGGACGGTCAGTGGTGAGGTGCCCGCCGAGGTGTCCCCCGGCAGGTGGATGTCGACAGCGAGGTCGGAGAGCTCGGCCACCTCGAGGTCGACCCAGTCGCTGAGCACGTCGGCGCCGGCCGGGATCGTGAACGACGGGCTGCCGCTGAAGGTCAGCGCCCGGCCCGTGCCAGCCACGATCTTCTCGTCGGTCGCCCGGACGGCTACCTGCGCTGCCTCGACGACCAGCGGCGCCGTGCCCCAGCGGTTCGACAGCCGGACGCGTACCCGGTCGGTGCCGATGCTGACGTGCGCGATCTGCCGCAGTGTCTGGTTGTTCACCCGGTTGGCGGCGGACGGATTCGCCGACACCATCGGCGCCGTCCAGGTCGCCACGGCGTCCGACGTGGCGCTCATGGGGGTGTTCCGCTTGAACAGGTCGAGGTCGATCGCGTTCGCCATCGCCAGGTAGCCCGCGCTGTTGGGGTGCAGGCTGTCGCCGCTGTCGTAAGCGGCGAGCATGCGCCGCGGGTTCGCCGGGTCGCGCACGGCCGCGTCGAAGTCGATCACGGCGTCGTACTCGCCGCTGGTCCGGATCCAGGTGTTGAGCGCCTGCCGTTCCCCCTCACGGGCATCCGGCGCGTTGCCGTAGGGCGTGAGCGTCCCGCCGTAGATCGTGAGGCCGCGGTCGTGCGCCCGCTTGATGAGCTGCCGGTGCCCCTCGATGATGCGCGCGGCGGTGTTCCCGCCGCTGATGTCGTTGATCCCTTCGAGGACGATGACCTGCCGGGCGCCCGACGCCACGAGGGCGTCGCGGTCGAAGCGGGCCAGCGCGTTCTCGCCGGTGCCGCCGATGAGCACCCGGTTGCCCCCGATGCCCAGGTTGACCACGCCGGTGGGCTGGATCGACGGCTTGTCGGCCAGCCGTCGGGCGAGGTAGTCCGGCCAGCGTCCGTTCGCGTCCACCGTGGACGCGGAACCGTCGGTGATCGAGTCGCCGAAAGCGACGATCGCCCCGCCGGCGGTCCGGTGCATGGAGACGTCGACGCCGGTCAGGAAATACCACATGGTACGTGTCGCGACGGTCGGGAAATCGGCCGCACCGGTCTGGTTCCCCGCAGCGAGATAGGAAAGGATCTGACCCGCCGGCCGCGCATTGTGCAGCGTTATCGGGGAGGTCGACGCGAGCGTGTCGGCCGGAATGTAGACGTCGATGGCGAGGTCGGCGAAATCGGGCACCCGGAATGGCAGCCAGTCGCTGTAGAGCTCGCCGAAGGCCGGGATCGAGAACGACGTCCGGCCGCTGAAGGTGAGCTGCCCGCCGGATCCCGGGACGATGCGCGCGGCCGTGTCGCGGCGGGACACATGAGCCGCCCGCACCACGAGCGGCGCGGTTCCGTAGCGGTTGGAGAGCTTGACCCGGACCTGCTCGCCACCGGTGCTGATGTGGACGATCTGGCGCAGCGTCTGGTCGTTGACCCGGTTGGCCTCGGTGGGGGCGGCCGAGACCGGGGCGGTCGCCCACGTGCCGATGGCCGGTTTGCCGGCTGGCACATTGCCGGCGAGCGTTTCTTCGGCGGAGGCGGTGCCCGGCACCGCGCCGACGGCCGCCATGGTCGTCGCGATCAATGCCGCGAACCATTGCCGTTTCGACAGTCTTCGGGTGGACAGCGTCATTACGCTCCTCCATTGTTCGTTGCCCGAACAGGATGGTGGGAAGGGGGTCGGTACGCGGAGACGAATCGACCGCCGGAGCGGAGCGGTCGGGCGGGGTGCGCGGAGAGCAATTGCTTCTCCACCTGGATCAGGCGCGCCTTTGTACGGCCCAACCTAGAAAGGCACCAGATCGAAGTAAACCCTTACATCCATGCATGACGATGAGTGGGCCGGAGAGGTCGACCAACGGGCCGGCGGTGCGGCGAACGGTCGGCGACCGCGGACGAGCGGTGCCGGTACCGCGGCCGTCGGACCGCCACCTGCGGCTATGGTGCTGACGCAGCGCGTCGGAAGGCCCAACCACGATGGAGCCGTTCCGGGTGGCCATGCCGGGGCAGGTCTGGGGACTCGCCACCGGCGACCCGGCTGGGCCGATGTTCGTGACCAGCTACGACGGGAACGACCCGACGACAGTAGCGGCATCGGAGTCTGCGCGATCCTGGACATCGCCACCGGCGCCATCGTCACGACGACCGCGCCGGCCCGTACCAGCACAAGGCGATCGCCGGACCCGGCTCTTTCCTGATCGGCCACTGTTCTCCGCTGACCTGTCACAGACCGTGGCGCCGTCCGGTCCTGGTTGGTGGTGGCAGGCAACGAAAAGCGGCAAAACGGGAGGTTCGTGATGAAGATCGTGGTTGTCGGAGGCAGCGGGCTGGTCGGTGCGCAGGTGGCCGCCGTGCTCGCCGCGCAGGGTCATCACGTCGGCGCCGGCGACAGCTTGCACGGCGTGGACGTTGTGGTGGACGCCACCGACCCGCTGGACGTCGAGGTCGCGGAGAACTCCACCCGGGACCTGCTCGCCGCCGAGGCGGCAGCCGGGGTCCGGCACCACGTCGCGCTGTCGGTGGTCGCCGCCGAGCGGCTCGCCGACAGCGACTGCTTCCGGGCCAGGCTGGTGCGGGAGAAGCTGGTCGCGAGCGCGGCGATCCCGTACACCATCGTCCGGGCGACGCAGTTCTTCGAGTCCGCCGTCGACCTCGCGGACGCGGCCGCGGACGGCGGCACGGTGCGGTTCGCGCCGGTCCTCGTCCAGCCCGTCGCGAGCGCGGACGTGGCGCGGGCGCTCGCCGCCGCCGCGGTCGGCGCGCCGGTCGACGGCACCGTCGAGGTGGCCGGACCCCAGCAGTTCCGCCTCGACAACTTCATCCGCGAGGCGCTGTCGTTCCGGCGCGACCCGCGGTTCGTCATCACCGATCCGCATGCCCGCTTCCGCGGCCTCGTCCTGGGGGAGCGGACGCTGCTGCCGGGCCCGGACGCGATCGTCGGTGCGATCCGGCTGGGCATGTGGCCGGGACGCGACGGAACCACGCCGGTCGACCCCCTGTAGACAGCTTTCCTTCCTATTCGGAATGGTGTTAGAAAGGGCCTCTTGCGTATTGACGGAGAGCGCTCTATCGGCCATCGTGTGGGCACGGCGTGGTCGGCGCACGTCTTCATGACCGTCCCCATGAGAAAGGTCCGATCATGTTGCGCAGAGCGCTGCTCTGCGTCGCCCTGATGGCAGCGACCCTTGTCGGTATTCCGGCGAGTCCTGCTTTCGCGGCCGACTTCACCGTGCTTGTGTTCAGCAAGACGGCGGGGTTCCGGCACGACTCGATCCCGGCGGGTATCGCCGCGATTCAGCAACTGGGCGCGCAGAACAACTTCACCGTCGAAGCCACCGAGGACGCGGCCGCGTTCACGACCGCGAACCTCGCGCGGTTCCAGGCCGTCATCTTCCTGTCCACCACCGGCGACGTGCTCAACGCCAGCCAGCAGACCGCGTTCGAGAGCTACATCCGCGCCGGCGGCGGCTACGCGGGCGTGCACGCCGCGGCCGACACCGAGTACGACTGGTCCTGGTACGGCAGCCTGGTCGGCGCGTACTTCCTCCAGCACCCCGCCATCCAGCAGGCGACCGTCCGGATCGAGGACGCGACCCACCCCTCGACCGCCGGCCTGCCGGCCAACTGGGTGCGCACCGACGAGTGGTACAGCTACCGCACGAACCCGCGGGCCAACGTGCGGGTGCTGGCCAACCTCAACGAGGCGACGTACACCGGCGGTGGCATGGGTGACCACCCGATCGTCTGGTGCCGTGCCTACGACGGCGGCCGGAGCTGGTACACCGGCATGGGCCACACCCAGGAGAGCTACGCGGACACCAACTTCCGCAACCACCTCCTGGGCGGCATCCGGTACGCGGCACAGGGCACCGGCAACTGCTCGGTCGGCTCCGGGCCGGTCGACCCGCCGGGCTCCTTCGCCCAGGTCACGCTGGCGAAGGGCGTCGCGGAGACCGGTGAGCCGATGGGCCTGACCGTGCTGCCCGACCGCGGCGTGCTGCACACCTCGCGCGACGGCACCGTCCGCTACACCGACGCCGCCGGCAACACCAAGGTGGCCCTGACCCTGCCGGTCTACTCGCACGACGAGGAGGGCCTGCAGAGCATCAAGGCCGACCCCGGATTCGCCACGAACCGCTGGGTCTACCTGTACTTCGCTCCGCCACTGTCCACACCGGCCGGTGACGCGCCCACGACCGGCACGGCGGCGCAGTTCGCGCCGTTCAACGGCGTCAACCGGCTCGCCCGGTTCACCGTGCGGGCCGACAACACGATCGACCCTGCGTCGGCCGTGACCGTCATCGAGGTGCCCGCCAGCCGCGGCCAGTGCTGTCACGTCGGTGGCGACATCGACTTCGACGCGGCCGGCAACCTCTACCTGTCGACGGGCGACGACACCAACCCGTTCGACTCGGCCGGCTACGCGCCGCTCGACGAGCGGGCCGACCGCAACCCGGCCTTCGACGCGCAGCGGTCTTCGGGCAACACGAACGACCTGCGCGGCAAGGTGCTGCGGATCAAGCCGTCGGCGGCCGGTGGCTACACGGTCCCGGCCGGCAACATGTTCGCGCCCGGCACCGCCAACACCCGGCCCGAGGTGTACGCCATGGGCTTCCGCAACCCGTTCCGGATGAGCGTCGACAAGGCGACCGGCATCGTCTACCTCGGCGACTACGGGCCCGACGCGGGCACCGCCGACCCGAACCGCGGGCCGGCCGGCACGGTCTCCTACGAGCGGATCACCCAGCCGGGCTTCTACGGCTGGCCGTACTGCTCCAACTACAACACCCCGTACCACGAGTACACGTTCCCCAGTGGACCGTCGCTGGGCCAGTACAACTGCGCCGGTGGCCCGACCAACAACTCGCGCAACAACACCGGCCTGACCACCCTGCCGGCGTCGCGGGCGGCGTGGCTGCCCTACGGCGGCGGACAGGACCCGCCCGGCATCTGCTGCGGCAGCCTCTCGCCCATGGGCGGCGCGGTCTACCGCTACAACGCCGCGCTGAACTCGTCGGTGAAGTTCCCGCCCTCGTACGACGGGAAGTTCTTCGCCACCGAGTTCGGTCGTCGGTTCATCAAGACCATCAACATCAACGCCAACGGCACACCGGGGACGATCACGAACTTCCCGTGGACCGGCACACAGGTGATGGACTACGAGTTCGGCCCGGACGGCGCGCTGTACGTGCTCGACTACGGCACCGGCTGGTTCGGCGGCGACGCCAACTCGGCCGTGTACCGGATCGAGTACCAGGTCACCGGCGGCAACCGGCCACCGGTAGCCGTCGCGAGCGCGAACCCGACCGGCGGCACGGCACCGTTGACCGTGCAGTTCTCCTCGGCGGGCTCGACCGATCCCGACGGCAACCCGTTGACGTACGCCTGGGACTTCCAGACGAACGGTTCCGTCGACTCGACCGCGGCCAACCCGTCGTTCACGTACACGGCGAACGGGCAGTACACGGCGACGCTGACGGTGCGTGACCCGTCCGGCGCCTCCGCGACCGCCAGCGTGGTGATCGGGGTCGGCGGGCCGACGATCAGCGTGTCGTTGCCACAACCCGGCCGGCTGTTCAACTTCGGTGACCAGGTGCCGTTCACGGTCAACGTCACCGACCCGGCCAACCCGACGATCGACTGTTCCCGGGTCACGGTGAGCTACGTGCTCGGGCACGACTCGCACGGCCACCCGATCACCAACGTGAACGGGTGCAGCGGCAACATCCAGACGACGGTCGACGGCGAGCACGACGTGTCGGCGAACATCTTCGGGATCATCAACGCCGCGTACACCCCGCCGGGCTCGACCACCGCGATCAACGCGACCCCGGTGGTCCTGCAGCCGCGCCAGCGCCAGGCCGAGCACTTCGGCAACCAGCAGGGTGTCAGCATCGTGACGTCCACGGCGGCGCAGGGCGGCAGCGCGGTCGGCAACGTCAGCAACGGCGACTGGATCTCGTTCACGCCGTACTACCTGTCCGGGCTGGCCACCGGGTTCACCGCCCGGGTGTCCGCGCCGGCCGGTGGTGGCGGCACGATCACGATCCGTTCGGGCTCCGCGACCGGTGCGGTGGTCGGCACGGCCACCGTCGCGGCAACGGGCTCGTTCGACACGTTCGCCGAGGTCAGCGGCACGATCACCGCGCCGAGTGGGTCCGGGCCGCTGTTCCTGGTGTTCACCGGCGGCACGGGCGCCGCGCTGTTCAACGTCGACTCGTTCGCCTTCACCACGGGCGGCACGCCGCCGACCGGGACGAACCTGGCGCTCAACAAGCCGGCGACGGCGTCGAGCGTCGAGGCGGACGCGTACCCGGCGTCGGCCGCCGCGGAGCTGGCCGGCGAGTCGTTCGTCGCGCAC
>NZ_JBFAIU010000290.1:0-9823 GCF_040654855.1 Asanoa sp. NPDC050611 | reverse complement strand
CCCGAGCATCGGCGCCCGCCGCGCCGACCCGTTCCCGGTCGACCGGTTGCGCGACCCGGCGCTGGGACCGGCACCTGGCCAAGCTGGCCGCCTGGTGGAGCGTGTGCGTCGCCGCCGCGAGCCTCTGGTGGCTCGTGCCGCTGCTGCTGTTCGGCCGGTACAGCCTTCCCTTCCTTGACTACATCGAGTCGTCGGCCACGACCACGGCGGTGACGTCGCTGTTCCAGGCCGTTCGGGGTACGAACCAGTGGGTCGGCTACATCGTGCAGGGCGAGCCGTGGTGGCCGGCCGGCTGGGTGCTCGTCGACAACGCCGTGCTGATGACCGCGACCGCGCTGGTCGCGGTCGTCGGGCTCGTCGGTCTCGCGCTGCGCGGCCTGCCGGAGCGCAGGTTCCTTGTCCTCGCGATGCTCACCGGGCTGACCCTGCTGACCATCGGCTACCTGGGCACGGTCGACAGCCCGTTCGCCGGCCCCGTACGCGACCTGCTCGACGGCCCGCTCGCCCCGCTGCGCAACGTCCACAAGTTCGAGCCCGTCCTGCGGCTGCCGATCCTGCTCGGCCTGGCCCACGCGGCCGCGACCCGGATCTCGCTCCCGCGCCTGCGGGTGCCGGCGGCGCCGGTCGTGGCGTGCCTGCTGGTCGTCGCGGCCGCGCCCGCCTGGTTGCTCCTGCTGCGCCCCGGTCCCGGTTGGTCGGACGTGCCGGCGCACTGGAAGCAGGCGGCCGGTTGGCTCGCCGACCAGGACCCGCACGCGCGCACGCTGGTCGTGCCGGGCATGGGGTTCGCGCAGAACCAGTGGGGCCGCACCGTCGACGAGCCGATCCAGCCGCTGGCGGGAGCGCCGTGGTCGACCCGCCACCAGATCCCGCTCGGGTCCGAGGGCAACATCCGCGTGATGGACGCCGTCGAGGCCGTTCTCGAACAGGGCCGCGGGTCGCCTGGACTGGCCGACTTCCTTTCCCGAGCGGGGTACCGCTACCTGCTGGTCCGCCACGACGTCGACCGCGCGGCCACCGGCGTGCCGCCGATCGCCGTGATTCGCCGGGCCGTCGCCGGGTCGCCGGGACTGGCTCCGGTGGCGACCTTCGGGCCGGACGTCGACGCGGGCGCCCTGCATAGCCCCGTCGACGCCGGGGTAGCCGTACCGTCGATCGAGATCTTCGAAGTGCGGCGACCCGTGCCCCTGGTATCGGCCGTGGCCCGCGCCGACGTGCCGACCGTCAGCGGCGGGCCCGAGTCGCTGCTGGGCCTGCTGGAGCAGGGCCTGATCGACGGCCGGACGCCGACGATCCTGGCCGGCGACGCGGCCGGGGGCGCGAACCCGCCGGCGGACCGGATCGTCACCGACGGGCTTCGCCGGCGCGAGCTCAACGTCGGCCGGATGCGCGACAACCTCAGCTACACGCTCACCCGTGACGAGCAGACCCGCCAGCAACGGCAGCGCACCGATCTGGTGCCGTTCCCGATCGAGGGTCACGACACGGTCGCGACGTTCCAGGGGATCCGCTCGGTGGACGCGTCGAGCAGCGCGGCCTTCGCCGACACGGCCGGCCCCACCGAGGTGTCGTACGCGCCGTTCGCCGCGCTGGACGGCGACGCCCGCACCGCGTGGCACTCCGACCCGTTGAGCGAGCCGGTCGGCCAGTGGTTGGACGTCACGTTCGACACGCCACGCCGGGTGGACGAGCTGACCGTCGACTTCGTCGACGACCTGCGCGTGGCGTCGCCCGTCGCGTACCTGCGGATCAGGACCGATCAGGGCGCCGTGGACCGCGCGCTGCCCGAGACGCCCGGCCCGCACCGGCTGGCGACGCTGCCCGGGCTCACGACGACGGTACGGGTGACCGTGCTGGCGCTGCGACCAGGCCACGAGGGCGGTGCGGTCGCGCTGCGCGAACTCGGCATTCCCGGTCTGTCGGCGCAGCGGGCCCTGCGCGCGCCGTCGGACGTCGACGGCGGACCCGCGCCGGTCTACGCGTTCGGTCGTGCCCCCGAGGACCGGGGCGCCTGCTTCGCGACCGGCGGGGAGACCCGCTGCGACCAGTTCCTGGCCCGGGCCGGCGAGGAACCGTTGGGCCTGGACCGCATCTTCACCACGCCCGTGGCATCGCCGTACGCGCTGCGACTGACCGCCCGCCCGCGGGCCGGTGGGCCGCTTCCGCTGGACCGGCCCGTGACCGCGGCGGCCACCTCGGTGCTGGCCGGCGACGTCGGGGTCGGTGCCGACGCGGCCGTCGACGGCGATACCGCGACCGCGTGGCTCGCCGAGCCGGTCGACGCGAACCCGACCCTGGACCTGTCCTGGGACGGGCGACGGAAGATCGACCAGCTGCGTCTGGTGGCGCCCACCGCGCCGGTGGCGTCGACGCCCCGCGACGTCGTCGTGCGGACCCCCGCGGGCACGCGGAACGCGAGCGTCGGCGCGGATGGTTGGGTCCGGTTCCCGGCGGTCACCACGGACCGGCTGTCGATCGCGGTCGCCCGGTTCGACGAGAAGCTCGCCGACGAGCGGGGCAACGGCTGGCCGGCGCCGGTCGGCATCGCCGAGGTCGAGATACCCGCGTTGGGTCTCCCGCCGGCCTCGTCGGTCACCTCCACCGCGCTGGTCGCACCGTGCGGACACGGACCGACCGTGACGCTCGACGGCGTCGACTTCCCGACGTCGGTCGGGGGCACGCTGGCGGACGCCCGCGCGGGCCGGTCGCTGCCGTTGACCCTGTGCGACGACTTCGCGCGCGAGTCGGTCGACCTGGCGGCCGGCGAGCACCGGTTGCGCACCGAGCCGTCGGACTCGTTCGTCGTCGACTCGGCGGCGCTCGTACCCGCCTCGGGAACGTCGCCGGCGCAACCGGCCCGGGCCCGCGGGGTCGAGGTCGGGCGCTGGGACGCGACGGCGCGCACGGTCACCGTGGCGTCCGGCGAGGCCGCGCTGCTCGTCGTGCCCGAGAACTTCAACGCCGGGTGGACGGCGTCGCTGGGGGACGCGCGGTTGACCGCCGTCCGGGTCGACGGCTGGCAGCAGGCGTTCGAGGTGCCGGCCGGATCGGGCGGGACCGTGACGCTGACGTTCGCGCCGGACGAGCCGTACCGCGACGGTCTGCTGGCCGGCGCCGCGGCGGTGGTGCTCGTCGTGCTGCTCGCGGCCATACCCGCCCGCCGGCGTCGGGTGGCACCGGCGGACGGGCCGGCGGTCGCCGCGCGGGCCGGGCTCTCGTCGTGGTGGATCGTCGTGCCGCTGGCCGGCATCACGGTCGCGCTCGGTGGCGTCGCGGCGCTGGCGCTGCTGGTCGCCGCGATGCTCATGCGCCAACTGCGGCCGGGCGCGTTGCCCGGCATCGCGCTGCTGGCCGCCGCGGGCGGCACGGCGGTCGCGGTGGTGGGCCGGATCCAGGGGTACGGCCAGGAATGGGCCTACGGCGGTGTCGCCCAGGCCGCGATGCTGACCGCGGTCTGCGCGGTCGCCGCGACGCTGGCGCCCTCACCCAAGGAGGTGGCGGAGCCGCCGTTCGAGCCGGAACCGGAAGCGCCGCCGCGGCATCGCGCGACCCTCGGCCGCGCGGTGCGGCTGTTCCGGGCGTTCCTGCACGAGCAGAGCGATCCGGACATGTTCTATTCGTTGCTGGCGAAGGACTCGACGGAGCAGCTCGGGTCGTACGCGGGCCTGCGCGGCGCGGTCGTGCTCGACGTCGGCGGCGGACCCGGCTATTTCGCCTCGGCGTTCCGTGACGCGGGCGCGACGTACGTCGGTCTTGATCCGGCCGTCGGAGACTTCGCCACCTCCGGTGCGGAGGTGACCGGCATGGTGCGCGGCGGTGGTACCGCGCTGCCGGTGCGGTCTGCCGTCGTCGACGTCTGCTACTCGTCGAACGTGCTGGAGCACGTGTCGACGCCGGAGGCGATGCTCGACGAGATGGTGCGCGTTACCCGCCCCGGCGGCACGATCTTCGTCTCGTTCACGCCCTGGCTCTCGCCGTGGGGCGGGCACGAGACGGCACCGTGGCACTACCTCGGCGGCACCCGGGCGCGACGGCGGTACGCGCGGCGCATGGGACGGGAGCCCAAGAACCGCTACCTCGAGACGCTGTTCCCCATCAGCGCGGCGCGGACGTACCGCTGGGCGCGCGCCGCCCGTCGTCATGGCCAAATTGTGATCATCGATGTTCTGCCCCGATACCACCCCCGATGGGCGCATTGGGTGGCCCGTGTGCCGCTGCTACGGGAAACCCTGACGTGGAACTACACGATGGTCTTGCGACGCGAGTCGGGTCAGGGGTCGCGTCCGGATGTGACTGAGTAGTAACCTGCTCGCCAGCCAGCGGACGTCCACCCCCGCCGTCCGTCCTTACATTGTGGAGGCACCATGAGGTCTCGCGTCATCGGCGCCGTCTTGTTCGGCCTCGGTGTTCTGGCGTTGATCTTCGCCGCGGGTCTCGCGTTCGTCGTCGGTCCACGCGTCGCGCAGCTGCCCTACGACCTCGAGCTCACCCAGTCGGTGGCCGAGGCGCCCGACGCCACGTTCCTCCACATCACCAAAGAGGGCGCCAAGGTCGAGCGCGGCAACCTGCGCTCGACGATCACCGTGCAGCCGGACCGAGCCGAGACCGCCAAGCTCGAAGGCGACCTCGACGGCGAGGCGGTCGTCTGGCAGGTCGGCCAGGAGGTCGTCCGCACCAGCGACAACGCGCTGGTCAGTGCCTACAGCACGAAGCTCGCCCTCGATCGCGAGACCGGCGCCGCGGTGCCCTGGGAAGGGCAGTGGCTCGACACCGGAAACGACCGGCAGGACGTCGACTACTCGGGCCAGATCTACAAGTTCCCGTTCGGCACCGAGCAGGAGACCTACCAGATCTTCGACCGCGACGTGCTCGCCACCCAGCCGGCGAACTTCGTCAAGACCGAAGAGATCAACGGCCTGGAGACCTACCAGTTCACGCAGGAGATCCGTGAGGCCCGCCAGCAGCTGCCGGCCGACCGGATGAAGTCCCTGCTCGCCGCGCTCCTGCCGGGAGCGACCTCCGGCAACATCGTCTACAACAACACCCGCACCGTGTGGGTGGAGCCGACCACCGGCCAGTTCATCAAGGTCCAGGAGGACCAGGAGAAGAGCCTGATCGGCGACAACGGCCAGTCCGTGAAGATCCTCGACGCGCTCTTCACCTACACCGACGACACCATCAGCCGCAGCGCCGACACCGCCTCGTCCAACCGGCAACTGCTGCAGATCGTCACCCTGTGGGGGCCGCTCGCCCTCGTGCTGATCGGCCTCATCCTGGTGGGGCTCGGCCTGATGTTCTCCGCGCGCCGCCCGCAGGGCCGGCACACGGGAGACGAGCCGGCCGACGTCAGCGAGACCGGCAAGGTCAACGCTTCGTCGTAACGGTGGTAGCGGCCGGGGATGCCATCGGCATCCTCGGCCCGCTCCTCCAGAGCAGCGACAACTGCGTCAATCAACGAGCTGGTACCGCAGGTAGACGACCCCGTTGGGGAAGCGGCGCTCGTCGACCAGGTGCAGGTTGAGGCGCTGGTCCGGGGGCAACGCCGGTGTGCCGCCGCCGACCGTGACCGGGTTGAGGAACAGTTGGCACTGGTCGACCAGGCCGGCCGCGAAGGCGGCCGCCGCCAGCGTCGGGCCGCCGATGCCGAGGTCCCGGTCCGCGCTCGATTTCAGCCGGCGGACGGCGTCAGGGTCGAACGTCCGCTCGAGGCGCGTCCGCGCGCTGGCCACCGCGTCGAGGGTCGAGGAGTAGACGATCTTGTCGGCCGCCTGCCAGATGGCCGCGTAGTCCCGCGAGACGGTGTGCTCGTCGGACGCGGTCTCCCAGTAGACCATCGTCTCGTACATCCGGCGGCCGTAGAGGTAGGTGCCGACCGGGCGCTCCAGGTCGTTGACGAACGCGTGCACCTCCTCGTCGGGCGCGGCCCACGAGAAGTCACCGTTCCGGTCGGTGGTGAAGCCGTCGAGTGAGGTGATCGCCGAGTAGATGAGGTTGGCCATCGCCTGAGCTTGCCACCGCGGCTAGCCGATCTCCACGGCCCAGAGCAGGTCGGTGAGGCGTTCCAGGGCCTTGGCCAGATAGCGGCGGTACGTGCTCAGCGGCAGGTCCAGCACCTGTGCGGCGGCTTCCTGCGACGGCGCCGGACGCAGGTAGGTGCGGTGCACGACCGCGTACAGCTGGTCGCCCTTGGGCTCCTCCTTGAGGCGGCCCACCGCGGCCTCGATCGTGGCCCGCAGCTGTGCCGCGGTCGGTCCGGCGGCGGTCGTCGCCAGGGCCGAGCCCATCAGCGGGCTCGCGCACAGCCGGTCCGGGCGGTGCAGCACGGGCAACGCCGCCTTCAGCGCGGCAGCGAAACCCGCGCGGTCCAGCGGCGCGGGCCGGAGCAGGGCGGCCGGCGGCGGGCCGGTCTCGCCCGTGCGGCCGCGCTCCCGCATCAGCTGGAGCCAGGCGTCGACCGGCAGCCGGCGCCAGTCGATGCCGAAGGCGACGTGCCGCCGGCCGTCCACGTCGAGCTCGAGGAGGGGCGCGAACGCCATGTGGTCGAACCGTGGCGCCCAGAACCCGGGGTCCACTGTGACGCAGACCGACCAGGCCAGCGGGCGGGTGAGCCACTCGATCACGCTGGAGACGGGCGCGGCCAGGACCGCGTACGGGTCCCGCTGGTACTCGCCGGCGCCGCCGATGCGGCGGGCGATGTTGACCAGCTCGCCGGGCCGGGTCGGCCCGTGCCGGTCGACGTGGTCGAGGACCGCCCGTACGACCGGATCGCGGTCCTCCAATGTGGAGCCGGTCGGGCAGAACAGGTGATGTGCGAACCCGGCGAGGCCGGTGGGGGAGCGCACCACGTACAGGTGCTCGGGTTGCTCCCGCAGCCAGGACCTGGCCAGCTCGGCGCCCGCCGGCCCCTCGAACCGCCGCACGACCTCGCAGACCTGGTCGTGCTCGTCCGCGCGGCCCGGCACGACCGCGACGGAGCCCAGGGCCCGGAGGGCCGCGAACGAGCTGGCGAACGGGCTGTTGCGCAGCAGGAAGAGCAGCTGCTGGCCGTGCCGCTCCCGGTCGGGACCGACGGTGGTGCGCAGCCGGGCCACCGTGTACGCGTGGATCGTGCGGTGGTGCGCGTGGTAGCGCTCCGGCAGCCGGCGCTCGAACTCCGCGTCGAGCACGTCGCGGACCAGGTCGTGAACGAACAGCCCGTGCGGGCCACGGGTGACGAACGGCCGGGCCGCGAGCCAGCGCCACACGTCCTGCGCGTCGGCGCCGACCATGTGGGCGAGCAGTTCCTCGGTCGTCAGCCAGGCGATCGCGCACGTCGCGAGCGCGGTCAGGTGCGCGTCGCCCGGCACGTCGCGCAGGAACGACTCCAGCAGCACGGAGATGAGATCGGGCGCCTCGGCGAGGGAATCGGGGACGGTGCCGGTCGCGGCGAGGTCGGCGAGGAGGGCGATGGTGAGCGGGTGCCCGTGGCCGAGCCGCACGAGATGCGGTCGCACGTCCGGCGCCACGCCGGCCCGGGCCAGCAGGTCGCCGCTGTCCGACTCGTCGAGATGATCGAGCCGGTGTACGGCCACCAGGTGCCGCCATCCCGCGTCGGCCCGCCAGGGCGCGGCGGGCGGTTCGCGGCCGGCCAGCACGACGACGGTGTCGGCCGCCAGGCCGGGCACGAACTGGCCGCGTACCCAGTCGTCGATCGGGCGCAGCTCCTCGTAGCCGTCCACGAGCAGCACACCGCCGGCGGCGAGCGTGGCCGCGCCGCTGAACCCGGCCGATGACGGGTCGATCTCCCGCCCGTCGACCTGGACCACCTCGCGGCCGGCGGCGCGCGCCCGGGCGCGGAACTCGGCCAGCAGCGTGGTCTTGCCGATGCCGCCGGGGCCGTGGACGAACAGCACCCGGTGCGGCGTGCGCCGGGCGAGCGCGTCGTCGAAGCTGGCCACCTCGGCGCGGCGCCCGACGAACCGCGCACGCCGCGCGGTGTCCAACAGCTCACCCAGGCTCGTCGCCACGGGGTCCACTGTCCGCCGCCGGGCGGCCTTTGGACAGGGATTAACAACTATCTGACGTGGTGGGTGAACGGCCGGCGGGCCGATCCTCGCGCCATGCGATGGATCGTCAGCCTCGCCGCCACCGCGGCGTCCGCCTACGCACTCGACGCGATCGCGGCGGTCGCCGGGACCGCGCTGGTCGCCTCCGGGCTGCTGGCCGGCGCCGACCACGGGTGGGTGGTGGCGTTCCTGGTCGCCAGCTATCTCATGTGGGCGGTCGGCCTGCGCGCCAACCTGCGCGCGAACGGTGCGCTGCTGGCCGCGACGGGCACGAGCACGAACGTGCTGTCCAAGGTGGCGTACGACGTGACCCGGCGCCGCGCCCGCAGTGCCCGGGCACCGCGGGTCGCCGCGGCCGTCGCGTACGCCGGCACCGAGGTGGCCAAGGAGCTGCCGTACTACGTGGCCGCGTTCGGCGCCGCGGCGGTCGCCGACTCGATCACGTCGACGGACGCGCTGGTCTTCCTCGCGGGTGCGAACCTCGGCGCCGCGCTCTACGAGTACGGCCTGGCCCGCCTCACCGCGACCGTGCTCCGCCGGCGGTACGCGTCGTTCGACACGGACTGGTCGCCCGCGCGCTACCTCGCCGACTACTACGGTGCCGTCGAACCCGACGAGCGCGCGACGATCGCGTTCCTCGTCGGGGCGCTGCGGAACGCGGAACGCGACCGCCCGGTGCTGTTCTTCGGCGTCGGACCCACGATGCACCACGTGTTCGCCGCCGCGGAGCTGGCCTCGGAGATCCACCTGGGCGACTACCTACCGGCGAACCTCGCCGAGATCCAGCGGTGGCTCGACCGCGCGCCGGGCGCGCACGACTGGCGCCCGTTCATCCGCTACACGCTGGTGTGCGAGGGCGTCAGCGACCCGACCGACGACGACGTGGCGGCGCGCGCGGACCTCGCGCGAGCGAAGATCACCCGACTGGTCCAGGTCGACGCGTCCCGCCCGGCCGACGCGCGGTACGCGACGGTGGTCAGTGCCTACTGCGCCGACTCGGCCACGGCCGACCTCACCACGTGGCGGCGCTTCATGCGCAACATCACGGCCCAGATCGAGCCGGGCGGCCTGTTCGTCACGGCGGCACTGCACCACTGTCGCGGCTACACGGTCGGCGGGCGGCTGTTCCCGAGCGCCAACGTCGGCGAGGCGGACCTGCGCGAGGTCCTGCGGCCGGCGCTCGACCTGGGATCGCTCGAGGTCCGACCGACGGGCCAGGACGCCGCCCATGGGTACGCCTCGATCCTGCTCTGCTGGGCCCGCAAGCAGCCGGCCGACGAGCGCGCTTTGGCACCGAGCCGTTTGTTCTAGTACTATGCGAACATGTTGTTCACGGTGGATGACGCGTCGCCGGTGGCTTTGGCTGAGCAGATCGCCGGGCAGGTGCGGGGGGCGCTCGCGCGTGGCGAGATAGCCGCGGGGGAGCGGTTGCCGCCCGCCCGGGACCTGGCGGCCGCGCTCGGCGTCAACATGCACACCGTCCTGCGGGCCTACGCGACGCTGCGCGACGAGGGGCTCATCGACCTGCGCCGTGGCCGCGGCGCCGTCGTCAGCGGCCAAGTCAGCGCCGAGCGGATCCGGCTGACGGAGCTCGCCCGCGCGTTCGTGGCCGAGGCCCGCCGGCTCGGCCTGGGCGACGACGACATCACCGCGATGCTCAAGGAGGTACGACCATGACGCGACGTGCTCGCGCCGTTCTCGCCGCGATCGCCGGCTGGGTGCCCGCCGGCGTGCTGCTGGCGACCCCGCCCAGCCGCTGGGACGGGCTGCCGGCCACC
>NZ_JBFAIU010000289.1:0-9824 GCF_040654855.1 Asanoa sp. NPDC050611 | reverse complement strand
GCAACGGGACCAGCACGACGGCCACCCACTGCGCGGGCTGCGCCGGACCGGCGACGGTCGCCCGGCCGGCCAGGACCGCCGCGGCGAGCCCGACGACCACCGCGACGAGCGCGACGTCGCCCACCGTCCGCCTCATGCCCACGAGGGTACGAGACCTCACACGTCCCGCCGGCCCAGCGCGATGCCGGCGGCGGCCAGCAGCAGGGCCACCCAGCCGGCCAGGACCAGCGCGGCCGCGCCCGGCGCCAGCAGGTCGAACGGTCCCCCGTCCGGTCCGGTCGCGTAGAGCGCCTGGCCGGCGGCGACGGGCACGAACCGCAGGACGTCGCCGGCGACGTGGTCCGGCAGCGTGGCCGGCAGGATCGCGGGCAGCACGAGCAGCGCCGCCACGAACACCGTGATCGCCAGTGCCGTGTGCCGCAGCAGCGTGCCCACCGCGAGCCCGACCAGGCCCATCGCGAGCGGCGCCGCGGCCGCTCCCGCGGTGGCCCGTAGGACGCCGGCGTCGCCCAGCGTGATCCGGTCACCGTGCGCGAAGGCCTGGTTCGCCAGCAGCGCGGCGACGCAGGTGACCGCGAGCACCGGCAGCGTGACGGCGGCCAGCGCCACGACCTTGGCGCCGAGCACCGGCAGCCGGGCGGGCACCGCCGCGAACGTCGCCCGGGCCAGGCCGGAGCTGAACTCGCCGGTCATCGTCAGCACCCCGAAGACGCCGAGCACGAGGGAGAACAGGTCGATCGGGAGGAACGCGCCGGCCACGGTCGGCGCATCGCCGGACCGCGCCTGGTTCCAGCCGATGAACCCCGCGAACACCACGGTCAGCACCGCGGTCGCGGCGAACACCACCCGCGTGGACCGCAGCGACAGCAGCTTCGTCCACTCCGCACGGACCACGCCGTGCAGCGTCAGCCCCGTCATGCCCGCTCCCCCGTCCGCGTCAGCTCCATGTAGGCCTGTTCCAGCGACGCCCGGCGCGGCGTCAGCTCGTGCAGCACGAGCCCCTGACCCGTCGCCGCGGACCCGATCGCGTCGACGTCGAGCCCGGTCACCAGCAGTCCCGCGCCGTCGTCGGCGACCGCCGCGCCGTGCGCGCGGAACAGGTCGCGCAGCGCGTCCGTGCGCGGGCCACGGACGAACACCCGGTCCACGCCGACCCGGTCGATCAGCGCGTCCAGCGACGTGTCGGCGAGCAGCCGCCCGCGGTCGATGACCAGCAGATGGTCGGCGGTGACGGCCATCTCGCTCATCAGGTGGCTGGAGACCAGTACGGTCCGCCCCTGCGCGGCGAGGCGCTTGAGCAGCGTGCGCATCCAGAGCACGCCGTCGGGGTCGAGGCCGTTGACCGGCTCGTCGAAGAGCACCACGGCCGGGTCGCCGAGCAGGGCGCCCGCGACGCCGAGCCGCTGGCGCATGCCGAGCGAGTAGCCGCCGGCCCGGCGCCGGGCGGCGGCGGCCAGGCCCACCTCGTCGAGCAGCGCGTCGGCGCGGGCCGCCGGGATGCCGTGCGTGTGCCCCAGCGCGACCAGGTGGTCGCGGGCGGTCCGGCCGGGATGCGCGGCGCGGGCGTCGAGCAGCGCGCCGGCCGCGCGCAGCGGTGCGCGGTGGTCGCGGTAGGGCCGCCCGCCGACGGTCGCCCGGCCCGCGGTGGGCCGGTCGAGGGCGACGATCATCCGCATGGTCGTGGACTTGCCGGCGCCGTTGGGCCCGAGGAAGCCGGTCACCTGGCCGGGGCGCACCGTGAACGAGAGGTCCTCGACGGCGCGCGTCCGACCGTACACTTTGGTCAGTCCGGTCACTTCGATCATGCCCTCGACGCTAGGCGCGTGACCGGACCGGGCACGACGCCCGCGAGTCGCACCAGTGACGGCGCGACGTACGACCTGAGGATGACCCAGCTAGGCGTTGCGGCACCGGCACACCGACGCCGACCTCTCGGTTGTCGACATCACCTCCGACCAGGGCATGCCGGCGGTGGCGGCCGGCGACCTCGACCTCGCGGTGATCGCGGCCTGGGACCAGCCGCCCGCGCCGCCGGAACACGTCCGCCTGCACCCGCTGCTCACCGACCCGATGGTCGTCGTGCTGCCCGACGACCATCCGCTCGCCGCCGGCACCGGGCCGCTGCGCCTCGGCTGCTGCACGACGTGGCCGGCGACCTGTCCGCTTCCGGACATCCGACGTATCGATCGGTAGCCGTCGGTGTCCGAGTCACATAGGTTCACGAGACACGCACCCGAAGGCGAGGCCAGCCATGCGAGTCCCGGGGAGGCTCACCGGCGTGCCGGACGCGGCCGCCCGGGCTGATCCGTTCCGCGACCTCCGCGCGCTCATCGAGACGCTGCCGGTGCCGTCCGCCCCGTCCACGTACACCCAGCGGGAAGCGGCTCTCGGTCTGGCCCTGATGGACCTGTCGCTGCGGCTCGACCACGTGCCGCGGGTCGCGGAGCACCTCACGTTGATCGACCGCGGGCACATGACCCGCTCCGTCAGCGTCGACGTCGACCTCCAGGCGATCGCCGACGCCCAACGCCGGCGGATCATGGCACCGGCGGACGGCCGGCGCGGCGCCGCGTTGTGGATACCCATCTCCCGCTACAGCCGCAGCGACCTGGCGCCGGTCGTGGTCAAGGACTCGACCGGCGAGGTGGTGCCGCGGTTCACCCACCGCGACTCCAACCGCGTGACCGCCGCCGCGTTCGTCCGGCTGTTCGCGATGCTGATCGACGCGCACCGCGACGTGACGATCCGGGACACGGTCGTCCACAAGCTCCGGCACACCCACCAGCGGTCCCGCTGGCTGATCGAGGCGGCCCTGGCGGAGCTCGTCACGGCCGGCTCGCTGCCCGAGGCGGGCGTGCGCACCCCGCTCGACTACGCCCGCCTGATGCCGCGCTCGCCGGCCGACGGGCGCGAGGCGGACGCGCGGGCGGTCCGCGACCTCGCGCTGGCCGGGCTCGACGAGCTGTGGCCCGCCGACGGCCGCAACGGGATCCGGTTGCCCTTCGCCCACCTGCTCAGCCTGGCCTGCAGCCAGTACATGCTGATCGTGCTGCTCGACGCCGCCCAGCCGCGCCGGTTCCTGATGTGGGACGCGCCGCTGCTGCCGGGCCGCCGGCCGCGCGCACCCCTGCAGCGCTTCGTGCAGAGCGTGCTGCCGGTCAACCGCGAGTTCGTCGTCGAGTACGAGACGGCGATCCCGCGGTCCGTCGGCGCCTACCACCTCACGGTCGAGGTCAACGAGGAGGTCAGCGTCCGGCGGTTCGTGCTCTCCAGCGACGTCGACGACGACTTCGTGCAGGCGCTGACCGAGGACGTCGAGATGCTCGCCGAGGCCCGCGCCGGGCAGGCGCCGCACCGCAAGCTGCTGGAGCTGGAGCTGCAGGGGATCGCGTCCCGGCTGGCGGAGATCGGCCGGCGGCGGCTGACGGACCTGACCAGCTATCGGCGCTACATCGCCGAACGGCACCGGTCGCTCGGCACGGCGCTGCCCGCCGCGCAGCCGCAGAGCATGAGCGGCGAGGAGGTGGTCGCGGCGCTCGGCCGGGGCGACTGCTCCGTGCCCGTGCTGGCCGCGTTCGCCGCGCACTACTCGGCGGACGGCATGCGGCACCTCGCCCGCGGTCCGCTGGCCGGCACGGCGCTGCCCGCGCTGGCCGCGGGGATCCGGGAGTACCAGCTCGGCCACGACATCACCACCGACAACGACCCGCGCGAACACGGCGCGCACGCGCACTGGCGGCGCCCGGGCGTCGATCTGAGTCCACACTCGACACAGCCGGTCCGGGCGGTCGCCTACCTTTCCCTGGCCGACGAGGCGCCGGCGCTGCTGGAGAGCATCACCCGTGTGGTCGCCGGCCTCGCCTTCGTCGTGCTCGGCATCGGCACGCTGCTGACCGGCGGCCTGGCGTGGCTCTACTCTGGAGCGATCACGCCGCACTCCGTGCCGGAGCAGGCCGACGCGGTCGTGGCGGTCCTCCTGCTCGTGCCCGGTTTGCTGATCGCGCGGCTGGACCTGCCGAGCACGCACTCGGTGCTCGGCCAGCTGCGCCAGTTCCAGCGGTCGCTGGCGATCGCCTCGGTCGTGGTGACCACGGGCCTCGCCATCGCCGCCGGCGCCGTGCACACCGACCTCGGCATCACCCGCGCGTTCCAGCTCGGCACGGCGGTGCTCGGCGTCATCCTGCTGTGCTGCCTGGTCGAGTTCGTCGCGCGCCGGGCCCGGCGGCGCAGCCCCGTGCCCGGGTCGGCGCGGCTGCCGCGCTGGCTGCGGGCCACCCAACGACGGCACGGCCGGGCGTACGCGCCGGACGCCGTCTTCGACGCGCGCGGTGAGGTGTGACATGCACGGTTCGAGGTTCTCGGAGCTGGCCACGATCGCGGCCGAGGCGGCCGGTGCCGACACGTCGTCCGTGCGCCTGCGGCTCGTCCACGGGCCCGCGGGGTTCAACCCGAACGGCCTGACCAGACCGGTGCCGGCGTTCGAGCCGCCGCTGCACGAGCTGGCCCAGTGGCCGAGCGACTTCTGGCTCTTCTCGGTCGCGGGCCTGGCGGTCGGCGTGTGCGCCTGGCCGACGCCCGCGACCGTGTTCAGCGAGCCGTTCGAACTGGGTGCGCCCCGGGCGACCGACCGGGCGGAGACCTACGCGTACGACGGATTCTCCGTGCCGAACCCCGGCTTCCTCAACGAGCCCAACCGCCGGATCGACGCGCTGCTGACGCTGAACAGCACCCACTGGGCACCGTCCTATCGCGACACACTGCTGACCGGCGTCGTGCTGTCGCGGGCCTGCCAGCTCGCCCTCGAACACGGCCGTGGCCCGATCGTGCACCTGCACACGCCGGTCGCGCCGTTCATCGACCAGCAGGTCTCGGCCCGCGGCGACGGCTCGCACGAGCGGCTGCGGGACGCGATCGGGCCGTGCGTGCGGCTGTCGGTCGCGGTCAACCCGCAGGAGCCGACCGCCCGGCTCGACTTCGAGCAGGGGCTGGTCGCGCTGGCCGAGGAGTACGGCCTGGGCCTGAAGCTCAACGACCGGCGGTTCAACCGCGTGCCCGGCGAGTGGTTCACGATCCGGGGCTTCGACCGCGAGCGCTACCGCCAGGTCCGGGCCCGGATGTTCCCGGACACCCCGATGCACCTGCCCAAGCACGCGGTGGTCGCGACCGTGCTGGGCCCGGCCCGGCTGGGCATGGCCGCCGACGTGATCGCCCAGATCCGGACCAGCGGCGCGGGCGTGCTGGCGGCGGCCGTGTCGAGCGTACGCAAGATCGGTTTCATCAACCTCGTGCTGCCGCTGGCCGACGGGGCCGACACAGCCGCGCCCGCCTGGTCCGGCGGCTGGTACGACGGCGTCAAGCTGATCGGCGAGCGCTGCCGGCTCTACGACGCGGACGGCGCCGACCACGGTGACCAGGACGCGTTCGCCGGGTTCAAGGTGGCGCTGAGCCCGCCGATGCGGTGCTCGTTCCCGCAGTCCAGCCGCCGCACCGGCGCCTCGGTCACGGGCCGCGTGCCCTACCCGCTCTGGCTGCGCTGGGAACTGCCCAACCGGACGGTCGGCTCGCCGCTGCTGCTGTCGATGGTGGCCGACAACCTGGCGCCGTACGCGGAGCACACCGAGGTCGCCTACGCCCAGGCGCGGGTGGGCCGGGGCGACGTCGTCCGCGGGCGGGCCAAGCTGGTGGTGCTGCTCGCCCACGCGCCGCGCGACGTCGCCGACGCCCAGGCCGTGCTCAACGAGGTGGCCGAGCGGGCCCAGGAGCGCACGCTGGAGCAGCTCGCCGACATGCGCCTGGTCGGCCCGGGCCGGGTGCGGCTGCGGCTGTCGCCGCGGGAGCGGTGGCTGACGTACTCGGGGATGTCGGCCTGACCCGGCGCCGGGCGTCGACCGGCTCAGTAACGGCTGCCCACCGACCAGCAGAGGACGTCGAGCAGGCGGACGTCGCTGAGCCGGTCGGCGGCCTCCTTGACGAGGTCGCCCTCGGCGCGCATCGCGGTGCGCAGCTCGTCGAGCGCGTCCGACGCGAGCAGCAGGTCGGCACGGATCGCCGCCCAGTACGTGCGGCGGGGCCACCGCCGGTCGCGGCGCTGGTCCGTCAGGTCGCGGGCCACCGCCCGGGCCCGCTGGTGGTAGAGCTGGAGCAGCCGCCGGTCCAGGATCGGGAAGAAACCGGGGCGGGTGAGGTGGAGGGCCTTGCTGATCGTCGCGTGGTCGATGTCCCGCGGCCGGTCACGGTAGAAGTGCGCGTAGAGGAGCTCCGCGTCCTCGTAGAGGGCGCCGGCGGCCATCGGGTCCGCGTCCCGCAGCAAGGCCTCGCGGTCGACCTTGGCCCACGGCGCGCTCGCGGACTTCGTCAGCAGCCAGGCGGCCTGCGGGCGACCGATCCGGCTGTGGATCGCCGTGGTCGCCGTGACCAGCTCGGGCGTCAGGGCGTCCGCGGAGCCGGCGAGGAAGTCGTAGCGGCGCAGCGTCCCGGCGTGGGCGCGGCAGTAGTCGGACACCACCGACAGGGGATCGTCGACCTTCCATCCGGCAACCTGGATGGGCGGTACGTTTCCGTTCACATCCATCGCCTCTCGTCGAACCGACAGGTAACAGCCAACAATGTCCGTGTGCATCGCCGGCGTCAACCCGTCCGAGGGCGACTGTCCATGATCGACTGTCAGGTGAACTGCTGCCCGCCGTCGATGTCGTACGTCGCGCCGGTCAGCGCGGTGTTGGTCATGACGTGCACGGCGAGCGCGGCGACGTCCGCAGGTCCGACGACGCGGCCGATCGGCAGCGTGTCCCGCAGCTCGGCGCGGCGCTCCTCGATCTGGTCGCCGAGCAGCACGGCCGACAGCGGTGTGTCGACGAAGCCCGCCGCGATCAGGTTGACCCGGACCGGCGCCAGCTCGAGCGCGAGGGCGGCGGTGAACGGCGGCAGCACGGCGGTGGCGGCCGACACGATGCCGAGGTCGCGGCGCACGCGCCGGCCGCCGGTGCCGCCCATCAGCAGCAGGGTGCCGCCGGGCCGCATCTGCGGTGTCGCGTTACGGGCGACGTCGAGGGCGATCGTCACGTGGTCGCTGAGCACCGCGCGGACGTCCGCCGGGTCCATCTCCAGCATCGGACCGTACTTCGGACCGCCGGCGGTGATGAGGATGTGGTCGATGGGGCCGTCGAGGCCCTGGAAGAAAGCCGCCACGGCGGCCGGGTCGGTGACGTCGAACGCGGCGGTCCGCCACGCGCCGGTCTCCTGGGCCGCCCGGTCCAGCCGGTCCTGGTCCCGGCCGGTGATGACGACGCCGGCGCCCTCGGCCGCGGCCCGCCGGGCCGTCTCCAGCCCGATGCCGGCGCTGCCACCGATCACGACGACGGTCTGCCCGACCAGTTCCGGCATGGCTGCTCCCCCGCCCTGCGCCCCCGCGCCATACTGGGCAAATACCGACAACATCGACCCTAGCTGGAGGCTGCCATGAGTGCGACCGCCGACATGAAGCTCGAAGTGGTCGTCATCCCTGTCGCGGACCCCGATCGGGCCAAGGAGTTCTACGCGGGCCTCGGGTGGCGGCTCGACGCCGACTTCTCCGGGAGCGACTTCCGGGTCATCCAGTTCACGCCGCCGGGCTCGACGTGCTCGGTGCAGTTCGGCGTCAACAAGACGACGGCCCCGCCCGGCTCCGCGCAGAACACCTACCTCGCGGTCACGGACATCGAGGACGCCCGGGCCAAGCTGGTCGAGCACGGCGTGCAGGTCGACGAGATCTACCACCTGACCAGCAGCGGGCAGGCCGACGGGGTGGACCCGGACCGGCGCAGCTACAGCTCGTACGCGGCGTTCCGTGACCCGGACGGCAACACCTGGCTGCTCCAGGAGGTGACCGCGCGGCTGCCCGGCCGCGTCGACCCGAACACCACGACGTACACGTCGATCGCGGACCTGGCCGCCGCGATGCGCCGCGCCTCGGCCGCGCACGGCGAGCACGAGAAGCGCATCGGCGCGGAGGACCCGAACTGGCCGGACTGGTACGCGGAGTACATGGTCAAGGAGCAGTCGGGCCAGGAGCTGCCCACCTGAGGCTGGCGGCATATACCGGATGCCGATATATTCAGCGTCCATGACTGACCGTCCGATGACGGAGCCGACGTTTCTGATCCTCACCGCGCTGGCGGCCGCGCCGCAGCACGGCTACGGGGTGATCGAGGACGTCCTGCGCATCTCCGAAGGCCGCGTGCGGCTGCGCGCCGGCACGCTCTACTCCGTGCTCGACCGGCTGCGTGCCGACGGGCTCATCGCCGTCGACCGCGAAGAGGTGGTGCAGTCCCGGCTCCGCCGCTACTACCGGCTGACCGGCGTGGGCGCGGAACGTCTGGCCGACGAGACCGCCCGCCTGCGCCGCAACGCGAACGTTGCCGCCGCCCGGCTGCGCCGCCTGCCCGCGGAGGGGCTGGCATGAGCGCCGATCTCGAACGCCGCTACCGTCGCCTGCTGGCGTCGTACCCGTGGTCGCACCGCCGCGTCTACGAGGAGGAGATGGTCGCGGTGCTCGTCGCGGGCGCCCGCCCGGGTCAGCGCCGCCCGACCCTGGGCGAGACCGCCAACCTGGTCCTCTCCGGACTGCGCACCCGGGCCGGCGCGGCGGCGACCACGGTCGTCGGTCCCGCCTGGCGCGACGCCGCCGCCGTGTTCGGCTTCCTCGCGGCGCTCGCCCTGCTGTCGCAGCGGATCGTCCGGTTGCTCGATCCCGTCGTCGGCTACGCCTTCGTGCTGCCCGCCTCCGAATACCTGCGCGCCCTCGGCTGGGCGGCGGTCGTGTTCGCCGTGCTGGCCGGGCTGCGGCGGCCCGCCGCCCTGCTGGCCTGGGCGACCGTCGTCGGCGAGGCGGTGCTCGTCGCCCGGCAGTACCAGATCGAGCCGGTGGGCACCGTCCAGGTCCTGTTCTGGCCGCTCACGCTCGGCATCGTGGCCGCGGCGACGCTCAGCGTCCCGGCGCCTCGCCGGCAGGCTCTCGCGGTGCTGCGGTGGCGCCGCCTGGCGGTGTTCCTGGCCGGCATCGTGGCGGTGCAGACCATCCGGACGCTCAACCACGCCGCGCAGGAAGCGACGTACGACGGCGGCACGTTCTATGTGTGGTTCGGCCTGGAGCGCCCGTCGGAGCTGGGCCTCTACCTGTGGGTGGCCATCGTCGCCGCGGGTGCCGTGACCGCCGGCGCGGCGGCACTGACGGCGCCCGCGGCCGTGCGCTGGCGCATCCTGGCGCTGACGGCACCCGTCGTCGCCCTCGTGGCGGAGATCCGCCTGACGCTGAGCGGCTGGGCCTACTCCAACGGCCACATGGGACACCCGGTCTACCTGGTGCCGATCCAGTGGACCCTGCTGGTGCTGGTGCCGTTGGCCGCGCTCGGGGCGGCCGCGGCCCTGGTGCACTGGCGCGAACAGAACGCCCGCCTGACGGCCCTGGGCCGCGCCGCGGACCGCGAGCGATCGGGCGACTGAGAGACGGAAAGGCGCCGCACGAAGACTCGCGCGGCGCCTTTCCAGGGTTACGTCAGGCGACGTCGTACCGGTCCAGGTCCATGACCTTGGCCCAGGCGGCGACGAAGTCGCGGATGAACTTCTCCTGGGCGTCGTCGGCCGCGTAGACCTCGACCAGCGCACGCAGGATGGAGTTCGAGCCGAAGACCAGGTCGGCGCGGGTGGCCGTCCACTTCAGCTCGCCGCTGACCGTGTCGCGACCCTCGAACGTCTCCTCCTCGTCGGACGTCGGCGCCCACGTGGTGCCGCCGAAGTCCGCGAGGTTGACGAAGAAGTCGTTGGTCAGCGCGCCGGGCCGGTCGGTG
>NZ_JBFAIU010000288.1:0-9901 GCF_040654855.1 Asanoa sp. NPDC050611 | reverse complement strand
GGGCTTGAGGTAGCCGTTGCGGATGTGCTCGAACAGGCGCGGCCACTGCCGTTTCACCGGGCACTGGTTCATTCGGCGGGCCGGTCGTGCGGGCCAGCACGGCGCTCTCGAAGCCGGCCGGCGGCTCGACCGGCGGTGCCAGCAGCAACAGCCCGTCGGCGACCCCGGCGAGGCGTTCCAGCTCGCGGGCGCACGCGGCGCAGGATGCGACGTGCCGCAGGGCCTCGGCCCGCTCGTCGCCGCCGAGCGCGCCGATCGCGAGCTCGGCCAGCGCCGGCCGGACCGTGGCGCAGTCACCCATCCCGCACCTCCATCAGGTCACGTAGCCGGCCGAGCCCGAGCCGGATCCGGGTCTTCACGGTGCCCAGCGGCAACCCGTCCCGTTCGGCGATCTCGCGCGCGGTCAGACCGTAGTACGCGGCCAGCACCACCGCCTGCGCCTGTTCGGCCGGCAGGGACCGCAGCGCGGTGCGCAGCCGCTCCCGGTCGGCGACCGCGTCCGCCGGCGCCTCGTCACCGGCCGGCCGCACCGTGACGAGGTCGACCAGCGTCGCCGGGTCGTACGGCTGGTCGCGGGTCGTGCGCAGCACGTCGACCGCGGCGTTGCGGGCGATCGTCAGCAGCCAGGTCGACACGGCGCCGCGCCGCGGGTCGTAGCCGGGCGCGTACCGCCAGGCCCGCGTGAACGCCTCCTGCGCGACGTCCTCGGCCGTGGCGCGGACGCCGACGATGGTCAGCGCCAGCCCGAACACGCGCGCCTGGTAGCGGCGCACGAACGCGGCCGCCGCGAGGGCGTCGCCGGCCGCCATCCCGGCCAGCAGCGCTTCGTCGGTGGCGACCACACCAGGTACTACGCACCGCGGACCGCGGCGGGATCTCTCGGCGGCGATTGAATCCCGACGGCCCGCGGCGCCGGTAGGACCCGGAGACACCAACCGAGGGAGGCACCCGATGTTCGCCAACCTGCGCCGGTCCGCTGCCGCGCTGGTCCTGCTCGCCGCCCTGGCCGCCTGCAACGGCAATGACGCGGACGCCGCCGACGGCGGCGGGATGACCGTCGAGGTCACCGCACCGGCCGCGGAATCCACCGTGCAGGTGCCGTTCGACGTCGAGTTGACCGCGAGCGTGCCGTTGGGCACCACGGAGAGCGGCAAGCACCACGTGCACGTCTGGTTCGACGACAACGCCGACGACTACCAGGTCGTCGAGGCGCCGACGGTACGCGTCACCGACCTCGCGGCCGGCCCGCACGTGCTGCACGCGTCGCTGCGCAACGCCAACCACTCGCCGGCCGGGGCCGAGACCCAGGTGCCGATCATCGTCGGCGGCACGGACCCGAAGGCACCGTCGCCCGCGGACCAGCCCGACGACCCGTACGGCTACTGAGAATGACCGCCACCGTACGCCGCTACTCCCGGCGCACCCGCTGGTTCCACGCCGTCACCTACGTGGCCGTGCTCGTGCTGCTCGGCACGGGCTGGTGGCTGGTCGCGGGCCGGGAGGGGAAGCCGAGCCCGCTGGCCCGCGCCACCGGCTTGGCCGACACGACGATCCACACGTGGACCGGCTGGGTGCTCGCCGTCCTGTCGGCCCTGGCGGTCACGGTCGGCGCCCGGGCGGCACGGACGTTCCTGGCCGAGTCGCTCCGCGTCGACCGCGGCGACGCCCGCTGGTTCGCCCGCTGGCCGGCGGCGGCGTTCACGGGCCGGTTCGCGTACCACGGCGGCCACTTCGACCCGGGCCAGCGGGTCGCGAACCTGCTGCTCGTGGCGTTGCTGGCGATGCTGGTCGGCACCGGCGTGGGGTTGACGACGGTCACCGGCGGCCCGGGCTTCGTCTGGCTGGTGCGCCTGCACCGCTGGTCGACGTATCTGGTCACCCCCCTGATCGTCGGCCATGTCCTGGTCGCCAGCGGCGTGCTGCCCGGCTACCGCGGTGTCGCGCGGGCGATGCATCTGGGTGGCCGGCTGCGCCGCGACGTCGCCCGCCGCGTCTGGCCGGGCTGGCTGGCCAGGCACGACGCGGCCGAGGCGGAGCGGGAGGAGCGGGTGCGATGAGCCGCTGCCCGTTGACCCACTCCGTGGCCGCGCTCCTGCTCGGGGCGCTGGAGCCGCGCGAGCGCGTCGCGCTAATGCGGCACCTGCCGCGCTGCGCCCGCTGCCGGGCCGCGGTGGTCGAGCTCGCGCCCCTGCCGGGCCTGCTGAACCTGCTCCGCCCGCGCCCGTGACCGCCCGTGGGCTCAGCGTTCGAAGCGCCGCACCTGGGCGCCCGGCCGCCACAGCTCGATGACGAGCTTGTCGACCGCCTGGGACAGGCCCGTGTGGACCACCTCCCGCAGGTCGAGGCGGAACAGGTGCATGCTGTCGGGCGAGCCGTCGGGGATCACCGCGGCGAAGCGGTCGAAGTCGTCGACCGCCTCGGCGTGGCCCGACAGCTTCGCCTCGCCCGGCCACGAGCCCGGGTCGTCGCCCGGGTCGATCGTGGCCGAGTGCAGCGCGAAGCGCGGGTCACGCAGCAGGTCCTGCGCCTTGCGGGCCTGCCACATGCTGCCGGTCCACAGGTCGTCGCCGGCGAACATGGTCTCGATGCCGCTGATCCTGGGCGCCCCGTCGCGGCGCACGGTGGCCAGCGTCTTGTGCTTGTTGGCGTCGAGGGCCGCCCGCACCCGCGCCGCCAGCTCCGGCGCCTCCGCCGCGAAGACCGCCCAGGACGCCACGGCTCAGCCCACGTCCCGCAGCTCCGCCAGGCGGGCCTCGATCTCGGCCAGCTCCGCGCGTAGCTTCTCGGCCTGCGACTCGGCCTCGGCCCGCTCCGAAGCCATGATCTGCTCGACGGCCTCGTGGACGCCGGGGACGTCGACCAGGGCGACCATCTTCAGCGCCTCGGCCGGGCGGATCACGTAGGGCTTGGCCAGGCTCTTGGTGCCCTGCGCGGCGGCCACGGTCCACTCGCCGTCGGCGTAGGCCAGCGTCACCGTCAGGCCCGCCGGGCCCTTGGGCCTGGCCGGCTTGGCGGCCCGCTTGGCGGGGCGGGGCGCCTCCGTGGGCTCCTCCACCGTGGACACCGTGGACGCGGTCACCTTCTTCTCCTCACGTGGAGCCGGAACAACAGCGGGGGCGGGCGGTAGCAGGGCCGGGCCCGGCGGCGGCTCGGCGACGGGCGCGGCCGGCGCCGCCTTCTTGGCGGGCGTCGCCCGGCTCGCGCCGCGCGGTGGGACCGCCAGGTCCGTGGGGGAGAACGGCAACTCGTCGCGGCCGAACCGGACGACCACGAACTCGTCGGACGCGTCCGGGTCGGTCAGCTGGACCACCTGGCCGGTCTGGCCCTCGATCTGGCCGGCCGCGGCCGTGAACACCACCTTGGGCTTGCGGCCGGCGGCGAGGCTGTCGCGGATCGACGACAGCTCGTCGGTGGACAGACCGCGGACAGCGGTGCGCGCGGCGGCCATCGGGGAACCCCTCTCATCCGTACACCTGTTTGATTTTGTGCAGGCTCTTCTTACCAGGCGCCTGCGACAAAACCGAACGCGGCACGCCGCCTCAGCCGGCCCAGACCGCCGCGACCCGCGTCACCTCGGCCGCGGCCTGCGCGCGCCCGGCCCGCGCCGACGGTGCCCGGGCGGCCGGGTCGAGCACGTTGCGCCCGATCGCGCGCCGGGCGGCCAGGTCCGGCGTCACCACGACCACCGACGCACCCGCCCGGCGCAGCGTCGCCAGCTGCCGGTCGAGGCGCCCGTGCCGGCCCACCGAGCGGGCGATCGGCGCGAGCAGCACCACCCGGTCACACCCGGCGGCCAGGTCCACGTTGGTCGTCGAGCGGACACCGCCGTCGACGTAGCGCCGGCCGTCGATCGTCACCGGCGGCCACACCCCCGGCACCGCGCAGCTCGCACCGACGGCGTCGACCAGGTCGACGCCCGACGTGCGGTCGAACACGCGGGTCTGCCCGCTGCCGGCGTCGACCGCCACGACCCGCAGGTCCCTCTCCGGCCAGGAGTCGGCCGGCAGCCGGGCCGCGATCACCTCGCGCCGGCGCTCCTCGGGCATCGTCGGCGCCCGCAACGCCATCGCCCCGACCCGCGCCGCGGCCCGCACCGGGTCCCGTGACGTCGCCGACGCCCACACCCACGACGCCACCGACGCCCAGCCGAGCCTCGCCGCCGGCCCGCTCTCCGGCGGTGCCAGCTGCGCGGCATAGAGCTCTTCCACGGGTACGCCCGACGCGACCCCCGCGCCGACGAACGACCCCGCGGACGTGCCGATCACCACGTCAGCGGCGACCAGGTCCACGCCGCCGTCGGCGAGCCCGGCCAGCATGCCCAGCTCCCAGGCGATCCCGGTGACCCCGCCACCGCCACAGACCAGCGCTCTGCCTCCCATGCGATGGAGCGTACGGGCAACCCGCGCCGCCGGTCGACGATGGATGATCGACGATGCGAAAACGAATCGAGAGACGGCAATTCGTACCGCGATCAAGGCAATAGGTTGCAGTGAATTTCTGTCACATGGACGACTCCGGAACACCATTGATTGGCCTCTATGATCAGCCGTGGATCACTGACGTAGAGCCAGATCCGTCCACGGGGGAGGGTCCAACCATGTCCAGACCAACCGTGCGCAGCCGTGCCCGCGCACTGGCGGCATTCTGCGCACTGGCGCTCACCGTCACGCTGCTGCAGCCCATCGAGGGCAGCCGCGCGCAGGCGGCGCCGATTCCGCAGCCGCCCGGGCCCGGGCAGGGGCCCGTCGACCGGCCGATGCCCAAGGGCGTACGCCCGGACAACGCCTTCCCGCCCGACCAGCGCCCACCCGTCGTGCCACCCGAGGTCCGCGCCGACGGCGCACCCACGGCCCTGTCGAAGGCCGCCTGGGACCGCCGCACCAGCGCCCGCGTCGCGGCCGACGACCAGGTCTTCACCGACGTGCTCGCCCGCCCCGGCTTCCTGCTCGGCGACACCTCGATCAGCCTCTACTTCAACGTCGACGACGCGGCACCACCCTGGTCGACGTGGCGGGTCACCGCGTTCGACAAGGAGACACAGACCGAGCAGGCCTCGACGACCCTGTCCCGCGACGAGATCGCCCGCTCGACCTGCTCCGGCCAGCGCGACTTCTGCCGGGCGTTCGGCCGTGAACACGGCTGGGAGCTCGACGCGAGCCGCTCCTACGAGGTCACCATCACCGCGGTCCTCGACGACGGCCGCGAGGTCGTCTCCAACCGGCCCGAGGTGCAACCCCGCGCCACCATCGTGCCGCCGGCGATCCCACCCGGCCAGGCCGGCGGCTGCGGTTGCGGCAACGCCCTCGCGCTGACCAGCGCCGGCCAGGCGATCCGCGGCGACGGCGTCAACACCGCGACCGGCGCGTTCACCCAGGTCGTCCAGGACCTCGGCATGGCGTCGTTCGGCGTGCCGTTCACGTCGTCGCGCACCTACTCGTCGGCCAACGCCGTCGGCCCGCTCGGCGGCGGCTGGGCGTGGTCCTACGGCATGACCGTTACCGTGACCGACGGCGGTGCGGTCGTGCGCGCCGAGGACGGCGCCGAGGCCACGTTCCGCGCCGACGGCGACGGCTACCGCCGGCCGCCCGGAGTGCGGTCCAACCTGCGCCGGGCCGGCGACGGCTGGGAGCTGACCACCCCCGACAACATCGCGTTCGCGTTCGACGCGCAGGGCCGGCTGGCCTCGGTCCTCAACCCGCGCGGCCAGGGCGTGCGGCTCGCCTACACCGCCACCGCGATCACGCTGACCGACGCGTCCGGCCGCACCGCCAAGGCGAGCCTCGAGGCCGGCCTGATCCGCGAGATCAGCCTGCCCGACCACCGCAAGGTCAAGTTCTTCTACACGGGCTCGCTGCTCACGTCCTACCTCGACGCCCGCGGCAAGCTCTGGAAATACACCTACGGCACCAACGGCCTGCTCGCCGAGGTGACCAACCCGGACAGGGTCGTCGCCGTCCACAACGAGTACGACGCGAACAGCCGCGTCAGCCGCCAGCTCGACGCGCTCGGCAACGCCACCACCTTCGACTGGTTCGCCGACCGCGAGGAGGCACTGACCACCGACGCCGACGGCGTGCGGGTCTACGACGGCTACAAGGGCAACGTGCTGGTCTACACCCAGCGCGGCAACGGCGACTCCGAGCACCACCGCTACGACGGCGCCCTCAACCGGGGCCTGGTCGTCGACGGAAAGCAGAGCCAGCACGAGGCCCGGTTCGACGACCGCGGCAACCGCACCCGCGAGGACGCGCCGCAGTCGCTGGGCTTCAAGCAGGAGACGGAGTACGACGCCCGCAACAACCCGAAGAAGCACACCGACGCCAACGGACAGGTGTGGGAGGACACCTACAACGAGTTCGACGAGCTGGTCGCGAGCAAGGACCCCAAGGGCAACACGATCACCTACGAGTACGACGAGCTGGGCCTGCTGAAGTCCGAGACCGACCAGCGCAAGAAGGTGACCCGGTACGAGTACCTGCCGGCCGGTGACCCGAACCACGGCCTGGTCAAGGCCGTCATCTCCCCGATGGGCCGCCGCGGCGAGTTCAGGTACGACAAGACGGGCCGGCAGATCGCCGAGATCGACCCCCGCGGCACCGTCCCGCGCGCCGATCGCGACGACTTCACCACGCGGTACGCCTACGACCCGCAGGACCGCACGACCGAGGTCCAGGAGCCGGGCAAGCGGGAGCCGTGGCGGACGAGCTACGACGACCTGGGCCGCACCGAGTCGCAGACGACACCGCTGGGCGCCCGCACCGAGTACCGCTACTTCGCCAACGGCCTGCTCAAGTCCGTCAAGGACCCGCGGGTGACGATGTCCTACACCTACACGGTCGCCGGGCGCCGCGCCTCGGTGCGGGTGGACATGGACGACCAGCCGGACCCGACCACGACGTACGCGTACAACGCCAAGGGTCTGCTGCACAAGGTCACCTCACCGCGCGGCAACCTGCCCGGCGCGAACGCGGCCGACTTCACCACCACGTACTTCTACGACGCCAACGACAACCCGCTGCGGATGGAGCGCCCGTACCCGGGCGGCATCACCGTCAAGCGCGACATCGGCGTCGACGACCTCGACCGCACCACGTCCAAGACCGACGAGCACGACAAGACCTCGACGTTCCAGCGCGACAACAACGGCAACGTCACGGCCACGGAAGACAACCTGCACCGCAAGACGGAGCTGGAGTACGACGAGAACGGCCAGCAGACCAAGATCCGTGACCCGGAGCAGGGTGTCGTCGAGTACAAGTACGACGAGGCCGGCAACAAGACCCAGACGATCCGGGCCACGGGCGGCATCACCAGCTTCGTGTACGACGACGACGGCATGCTGGCCGCCTCCACCGAGCCGCGCGGCAACCTGCCGGGCGCCGACAAGGAGCGGTACACCACCCACTACGAGTACGACCCGGCCGGCAACCCGACGCGGACGATCGACCCGCTCGACAACGTCACCACGTCGAAGTACGACGCCAACAGCCGGCTGGTCGCGGAGACCGACGCGCGCGGGCACACCACGAAGTACACGTACCGCGAGGACGACCTGCCCCGCACGATCCGCACGCCGGACGCGCCCTACGACGACGACTACGACGGTGCCACCGTCTACGACTACTTCGACGACGGCCTGGTCGCCTCCGTGCGCGACCCCAACGGCAACCGCACCTACGTCGCCTACGACGAGGCCGGCCGCCTGACCAAGGAGACCGACCCGCTGGGCCGGATCACCGAGTACGGCTACGACGTCGAGGGAAACCGCGTCTCGACCCTGGCGCGCTGGGACGGCGAGCGGCTCTCCTCGACCGAGAAGGCCAAGCGCACGATCGTCGAGACGTACGACATCGTCAACCGCCGCGACTCCCGCACCCTCGGCTCGGCCGGTCCCCGCTACTCCTGGCAGTACGACGCCAAGGACCGGATCACCGCGTACGTCGACCCGACCGGGCACCGCGCCGTCACCTACGACGACGAGGACCAGGTCAAGCAGGTCAAGCGCGTCGAGGCGAACCTCGAGGAGACGTTCAACTACGAGTACGACGTGCGCGGCAACATCAAGCTGCGCGAGTACCCCGACGGCACCCGGGTCACCGCCACCTACGACGCCGACAGCCAGATGAAGACGCTGACCGCGGCGGGCGGCTCCGTGGGCGCCGACCCGGCCACATGGCGGTTCGACTACGACGCCGCGGGCCGGCGCGAGGTCACCTGGCTGCCGGCCGCGACCGGGCTCATCGAGCGGCGCGGCTACGACGACGCCGGCCGGCTGACCAGCATCGGCACCGAACGCGCCCCCGAGGCGCCGCAGGTGGAGCTCTCCGACGGCGGCCTGCTCTCCTTCGGTGACCGGCCCGACCCGCCGACCGACGTGAAGGCGCGGCCCGGCGCCGGGCTCGCGGTCGTGTCCTGGAAGCCGCCGCGCGACGACGACGTCACCGGCTACACCGTGACCGCCTCACCCGGCGGCAAGGCCGTGACCGTGGGCGAGACCGCCTCCAGCGCGATCGTCAACGGGCTCGACGCGGGCACCGCCTACACGTTCACCGTCACCGCACACGACAAGGACGGCGCGGGGGACCTGTCGGACCCGTCCGCGCCCGTCACCCCGGTCGCCGTGCCGCAGAACCCGGTCTCCGCGTTCCAGCTCGAGCTCGACGAGGTCGGCAACCCGACCCGGGTCGTCACCACCCGCGGCGGTGTCTCCGAGTCGGTGGCCTACGCCTACGACAAGGCCGACCGGCTCGTGTCCGCCTGCTACGCGGCCGTCGTCTGCGACGAGAAGACCCGCCCGGCGGGCCGGATCGACTACCGCTACGACCTGATGGGCAACCGGCTCAGCCAGAAGCGCAGCGGCACCGAGGGCGACGACACCACGACCTACGAGTACGACGACGCGAACCAGCTCCGCAAGGAGACCCTGCGCGAGCCCCGGCACGTCACGACGACCGAGTTCGACTACGACGTCCTCGGCAACCAGACCCGGGCCGGCACCGACAGGTTCACCTACAACCTCGACAACTCACTGGCCGGCGCCCGCGTCGCCGGGCGGGACGCGACCTTCGCCTACGACGCCGAGGGGCTGCGGCTGACCGCGACCACCGACCCGGGCAAGCCGGAGACGGCCACCCAGCGCTGGTCGTGGGACGTCGCCGGCACCCTGCCGCAGATCGCGGTCGACGCCGTCACCGACGCCGCCGGCGCCACCGTCGAGAAGCGCGGCTTCACCTACGGGCCCGACGACGAGCCCCTGGCCCTGCTGAACCCGGCCAACGGGCCGCACGCGTACACCCACGACTGGCTCGGTGGCGTGGCGAACATGCTCACGCCGTCCGGCACGCCGGAGATCGGCTACGACTACGACCCGTTCGGCAACCCGCGGGTCGGTACCACCCTGGAGGCCGCACCGGCCGACGCCGGTGACACCGCGCCGGGCGCCGTCCAGGCCGCGGCCGGCGGGCCGGAGAACCCGCTGCAGTACACGGGCGCCTACCAGGACTCGACCAGCGGCGAGGGCAACTACTACCTGCGGGCCCGCAACTACAACCCCGGCACGGGCCGGTTCACCTCCGTCGACCCGATGCCGGCCGGCGGCGCCGCGACGTCCGCGTACACCTACGCGGACAACAACCCGACCTCCTACACCGACCCGACCGGCAACATGCCGGTGGCCGGCGACACGGTCACCGCGGCGGCACCGACGACGACCACCGACGTGCCGCAGATCAGCCCGGAGGAGGTCGCCAAGGCCAACCAGATCCAGAGCAAGAGCGTCCTCGACGTGATCCTGGAGGCCGGCGGCCAGATCCTCATGGAGGTCCTGGGGATCAACGACATCCTCAACTGCCTCAAGGGCGACCTCGGTGCCTGCGCGATGGCGGTCATCGGTGCGCTGCCC
>NZ_JBFAIU010000287.1:0-9908 GCF_040654855.1 Asanoa sp. NPDC050611 | reverse complement strand
GCCCGACCGCGTCGCCGGCCCGCCGCGCCGCTCCGGCGCCCGGCGGGCCGCCGCCGTCAGCCCCGGTCATCAGAGCTGGCCGGTCCGCTCGCGCCACGCCCGCTCCGCGATCACCCACTCGTTGTCCTGCGGGAACTCGTCGATCGTCGGCACCCGGCGGATCTCGCACTTCACACCCGGCATCGCCGGCAGCCGCTTGGCCCACTCCACCGCCTCGTCCTTCGAGGCCACGTCGAGCATCCAGAAACCGCCGAAGAGCTCCTTCGTCTCGCCGTACGGGCCATCGGTGACCACCGGCGCCTCGCCACCCAGGTCGACCACCACACCCTGCGTCGGGTCGTCCAGACCCTCGGCGGCGACCAGCACCCCGGCCCGGATCATCTCCTGGTTGACCCGGCCCATCGTGGCCAGCATCTCGTCGAACGGCGTCGCCATCATCGCCGCGGTGGTCTCGTCCGTGCCGCGCATGATGAGCATGTACTTCGCCATCGTGGTTCTCCCTTGCCATGTCCCGGGCCGCTTCCCGACCCTTTCACGCCAAGGTCGAACGGCCCGGACGGGGATCGACACGACCTCCGGACAAATTTAAGCTGAGTCGAGACTCATGATCCGGGGGGTACGGGTGAAGGCCGTCTGCTGGCTCGACGATGACGCTGACCGGTTCGGTGCAGCGGTCCGCGGCCGGATCGCCGAATTCACCGAGGCATGGGGTGACGTCGCGCCGACCGGTTTCGCCGCCACGGCCTGGCGGATCGCGATGGGTCTCGATCCGGCGTACGTGCGCCGGCACCCGCGCATCATCGACGCGACCTGCCGCCGCAACACCTGGGACGGCACGCTCGCCTGCGAGACGGTGATCGCGGCGCCCTGGCCGGCGGAGCTGTCCCGCAGCCGGCACTGGACGCACGACCGCGGCTGGCGGGACTGGCCGCAGACGTTCGGCCAGTACCTGACGCCCACCGACCACGACCTCGTCCGGGCGCCGCACCTGCGTACACAGGTGATCGTCGCTGCCATGATCCCGCCCGACCGCCTGCCGCCGCCGCCCGACGGACCCGCCGCCGGGGTCGAGCGCGCCGCCCAGCGCGCGGTCGCGGTCGTCGCGCGCGAGCTGAGCGACCTGCTCGGCCCGCTGCTCGCGCAACTCGACGCCGGCGCGCCGGCCACGAAGTGATCAGGTCCGCGCGAAGTCCTCACCCAGCGCGGACCGCAGGCGACTCAGCGCCCGCGCGTTCTGCGTCTTGACCACCGACACCGACACGCCCAGGATCCCGGCGACGGTCTCGACGCTCAGGTCCTCCCAGTGCCGCAGCACCACGATCGCCTGATCGCGCACGGGCAGGGTGGCCAGCGCCCGCATCAGCGCGACGTGGTTCTCCACCGCGTCACTTTGACCACTCTGGGCATGATCGGGCAGTTCGGCCAGCACCATCTCGCCCGCACTGCGCCGGTTCCGCTGGTCGAAGAGGACATTCATCAGGACCTTGCGGCTGTACGCCTCGAGGTTGGCCGCGTGCCGGATCCGGCCCCACGACGCGTACATCTTCGCGAAGGTGGTCTGGGTCAGGTCCTGGGCGAAATGCCAGTCCCGACACATGAGGTACGCCGTGCGGCGCAGCTTCGGCGCGGTGGCCTCGACGAACGCGGTGAACTCCGCCTCCCGGGCCTGCCGCCGGGCCGCACCCCATCGCGCCGTCATCCGGCCGCCGTCACGTCGGCGCCGTCGGGGCAGCGGCTGTTGATCACATCGTCGACGCCGGGCGCGTTCTTAGCCTTGTTCGCAACCCGGTCCGCCTGCGCGCCGTCGACGAGCTTGACGCGGAACGACTCCGGCAGCTCGCTCGCGTCGACTCCCGTGACGAGCGCCGGCGCGTCGCTGAACAGCGCCTTGAACTGGGCGTACGCCTGGTCGCGGCTCTCGTAGCGGACCGTTCCCGCAGCGGGATCGTGCTGGAGCAGTTCGTTGACCGCGGCGCGTTGCCGGTCGGTGACGTCGGCGGTGAGGAAGACGGAGAGGTCGGTCGCGGTGTCCCCGGCCGGCGACTCGCACAACGGATTGACCAGGGACGCGAAGCGTGCTGGCACCGTCTCGACGGGCGTTGGCGCGAGCAGGTTGGCCACCCCCAGCGCCGCGATCACCGCGGCGCCCGTGCCACCGACCACAATGGTGCGCCGTCGGCGTTGTCGCCGGCCGATCGCCATGGCCCGGCCGGCGAAGTCGGCCGGTGCGGCACTCGGCTCGTCGGCCAACGCCTGCTCGAAGAGCAATCTGAGATCCACGGTCCCACTCCCGTCGGCTTCGGTGGCTGTCACCTGTGGAGACTGGTTGGGCCGCGGAAATCGTCACACCCCGGTGCCAACATCCTGGCCATGAGATTCGCGCTCGATGTGCCCGTCAGCGGTGACTACGCCGATCCCGTGCTGCTCGCGCAACTGGCAGCCGAGGCGGAGGCCGCCGGTTGGGACGGGTTCTTCCTGCAGGACGGGATCAACACTCCGGAGCCGATGGCCGACCCGTGGATCAGTCTCGGCCTGGTCGCGGCCGCGACCGAGCGCATCCGGATCGGCGTGATGGTCACCCCGTTGGCGCGCCGGCGCCCGTGGCAGGTCGCCCGGCAGGCCACCACCGTCGACCGACTATCGAGCGGGCGGATGACGCTGGGAGTGGGGCTCGGCTTCGGCGAGGTCGACTTCTCGCCGTTCGGCGAGGAGTGGGACGCCCGCGCCCGCGCCGGGATCCTCGACGAGGGGCTCGAGGTCGTCGCGGGCCTGTGGACAGGCCGGCCGTTCTCCTTCGCCGGGCGGCACTTCCGGCTCGACGACGTCACGATCGCCCCGCCGCCCGTGCAGGAGCCGCGGATTCCGGTGTGGGTGGCGGCCGGCTGGCCCAATCGCCGCCCGCTCGCGCGCGCCGCGCGGTGGGACGGCGTCTACCTGATGACCGTCCACCAGCGGACCGGTGAGCTGCTACGACCGGCCGACATCGCCGAGGTGGTCGCGGAGCTGGGCCGGCCAGGCCTGGACGTCGCGTTCAACGTGGTGCGCGCGGCCGACCTGGCGCGCCAGGTCGAGGAGTTCGCGGCGGCGGGTGGCACGTGGTGGGTCGAGCTGGCCTCCGACGATGCGGACGGTGGGCTGCCCGCCTACCGGGAAAGGATCAAGGATGGACCCCCACTGTCGTAGACAGTGTCTACGCCACCTGGTAGACACTGTCTATGCGGACCCCGCCCCTCTACGCGCTCGCGCACCGCACCGTCGGCGGCTACCTGCGCCGGCGCTGGTGCCCGACAGTCACGGGCCTTGACCACCTGCCGGCCAACGGCGGCGCGATCCTGGCCGCCAACCACCTCTCGATCGCCGACCAGCTGTTCCTGGGCGTCCTGACGCCGCGGCACGTCGCGTTCTGGGCGAAGGTGGAATACTTCCGCAGCCCGCTCACGCGGGGTTTCGCGACCGGCATGGGCGCGATCCCGGTCGACCGCGGCGGCGGGCGCGCGGCGTTGACGGCGTTCGACGCCGCCGAGCCGATCCTCCGCGCCGGCGGCCTGGTGGCGATCTTCCCGGAGGGCACCCGCTCGCCCGACGGGCGCCTCTACCGCGGCCGCACGGGCGCGGTCCGCCTCGCTCACCGCGCCGGGGTGCCCATCGTCCCGGTCGGCATCATCGGCACGGACCGCCTGCGCAGCGCCGGCTCCCGCCTGCCACGGCGTCGGCCGGTCAGCATCACCTTCGGGCCGGCGATGCCGGTCGTGGTGGAGCGGCCGGCGGACATCCGCATCCAGACCGACGCCCTGATGGCGACGATCCAGACGCTGACCAAGCAGGAGTACGTGGCTCGACACGCCCGACCCTGACGGCGTTGGATGGCCGCATGGTTGCCGAGCGGTCGTTCCGCGTCGGTGAGGTGCCGGGTGTGCTGTGGCTGCCTCCGGCCGGGCCGACGCCGGCGCCGCTCGTGCTGCTGGGTCACGGCGGCAGCGGCCACAAGCGGAGTGCGCGGATCGTCGAACTGGCGACGTGGTTCACGACGCGGGCCGGCTTCGCGGCGGTCGCGATCGACGGCCCGTACCACGGTGATCGGGTGTCGCCCTCGGACTATCGGTCCCGGATCGCCGAGGTGGGCGTCGAGGCCGTGCTCGACGGGATGACGCGTGACTGGCTGGCGACCGTGCGGGCCGTCGTGGCCGCGGGACACGCCGACGCGGACCGACTCGCGTACGTGGGCCTGTCCATGGGAACCCGCTACGGACTGCCGGTGGCGGCGGCCTTGGGCGACCGGCTGCGGTGCGTGGTCCTGGGCAAGTTCGGCCTGACACAGACGGCCGCGCTGCCGGCTGCGATGGCGGCCCCTGCACGCGCGGCGAGCGACGCACGCCAGATCCGCGCGCCGGCCCTCTTCCACGTGCAGTCAGACGACGAGATCTTTCCGCGGGAGGGTCAGCTGGCGTTGTTCGACGCGCTCGGGTCGAGGGACAAGGAACTCGCCGAGCACCCCGGCCCACACGCGGAGACACCGCCCACGGCGATCGCCCGCTGGCGGGTCTTCATCCGCGACCACCTGACGATCTAACGACCGGTCCGTGGTCAGCAGGTTGAGTGGAAGAGGCCGCCGACCGGGTGGGCGGCGTCGGCCAGTGCGTTGTAGAGGCGTACCGCCTCTTTGGTCTCGACGACGTGCATCGGCACGGCGCGTGCTTCGAGCAGCTTCAGTGTGCGCGGGTCGACCTTCAGTCGCAGGTCCATGCCCCGCGACAGGACGACGGTGGTCGCGCCGTGAGCGAGGAGCTCTTCGACGTCGGCCGGTTGGATGCCTGGGTCGTGGCGGGTGCCGGTCGTGGACCAGTCCCACTCCCGGCCGCCGCCCGGGAAGAGCATGAAGTCCTTGCCCGGTGGCAGGCCGTCGACCGTCATGCTGCCCCACGAGACCGACAGGATCCGCGGGGAGCGCGCCGGCTCCGTCACCGGGTGATCGAGCGGTGCCGGCTGCCGCGGCGGAGGCGGTCGATCACGGCCACGCCGCCGGCGGCGAAGGCGATCTGCAGGGCCAGCTCGATCCAGTCGATGTTGTCGGTGTCGGCGACCCCAACAGCGGACGCGACCAGGGTGCCCAGCAGCGCCGCGACGATGCCGACCAGCACGGTCAACCAGAAACCGATGCGCTGCCTGCCCGGCAGCACGAGCCGGCCCAGCACACCGATGACGATGCCGACGACCAGCGCGGTGAAAATGCCCGAGATCTCCACGGCAGAACCTCCTCGGATGCCCATCTCACAGCGTAGGTCGGTTTGGCAAACTGGTGCCGTGAGTACCCGCGACGTGCCGGAACGGATCGGTGAACTGCCTCGGATCGGCCGGCCGGGGCTCACGACCCTCGCTCAGGTGGCTGCCTGCCGCGAGCGTGACCGGCTGGCCATGCACGGCGTCGGCCCCAAGGCGGTCCGGATCCTCGCAGCCGCGCTGGCCGAGCGCGGCCAGCTCGTTCGCGGACTGAGGGCTTGACAAGCAACCGGTTCCATAGTGGACGATGCGCGCGTGCGAATTCTCGTGATCGGTGGAAGCGGTCTGATCGGTGCCCAGGTGGCGGACGTGCTGCGCGAGCGCGGCCATAGCCCCACCGCGACGGCGCGCACCGCCGGCCCGGGCGTGGACCACACGCTCGACCTCGGCACCGCGTCGGCGGCCGACCTGGCCGCGTTGGTCGACGGCCACGACGGCGTGGTCTACGCCGCCCGCACCGACGAGCAGCGGCCGCTGCGGAAGCCCATCTACCCGGTGTTCCGCCGCGACCTCGTCGAGCCGGTCGTGCGCCTGTTCACCGCGGCCCGCGAGCAGGGCCTGACCCGCGGCGTCGTGCTGGGTTCGTACTACACCTACTTCGAGCGGCTGCACCCGCAATGGCGGCTCGCGGAGCACCACACCTACGTCCGCTGCCGGGTGGAGCAGGCACGGGAAGCCCGCGCGGCGGCCGGTCCCGACCTTCCGGTAGCGGTGATCGAGCTGCCGTTCGTGTTCGGCCGGTCGGGCGACCGGCTGCCCAACTGGGCGCCGCCGCTGGACCGCTGGGTCAGGTCCCGCGCACCGCTGCTGGCACCCACCGGCGGCACGGCGGTGGTCTCGGCCCGCAGCGTCGGCGACATGACGGTCGACGCCCTGGAGCAGCGCAGCGGCGCGGACCTCCCGGCGGCCGACGCGAACCTCTCGTGGCGCGACATGATCGCCCGCGTAGCCGAAGCCGCGGGCCGCCCACGCAAGGTCCGCCGGCTACCGGCGGCCGTCGTGCACACGGCCCTACGAATCGGCGGCGGGCTGCAGACCCTGAGCGGCAAGGAGTCGGGCGTCAACCCGTCGTACCTGGGCGGCCTGATGCTCGCCGACCAGTACGTCGAGCCCACGACGGGCCGCTCCCTGGACGCGGCGATCCGCGAAACCTTCGCCCGATGACCGGAGTCGTACCTGGGCGGCCTGATGCTCGCCGACCAGTACGTCGAGCCCACGACGGGCCGCTCCCTGGACGCGGCGATCAGCGAAACCTTCACCCGATGACCGGACCCGCCACACCCGGCGCCGACGGACGCGCGGCCCCGCCTCGTGGGCCGTTCACCCGCACGGCGTCACGCCGACGACCGCCACTCCGTGTCGCTGTTGACGGCTGCCGCGCTGCCGCCTCAGCATCGCGCATGAGTCCTGGGGCAGCTGTCATGGTGATGCGTCCGGATGTGACGGTCGCGGTGTCGGACTCTCGCCGGCTCACGCACAGCCCAGCGATGCAGCCGTCATGGCGATCCGTGCCGCTGGAGATGCCTGCTTGGGCGCCTCGGCCGTGCCCGGTCACCCGCCGTGAAGCCGACGGTGGTTGACCCATGGCTCTGCTGACGTCTGAAGACGCGATACCCCACCGGCCGCGAAGGGTGCTCGTCGCCGGGACGTCTGGCTCCGGCAAGACGACGGTCGCCCGCCGGATCGCGGCGACGTTGCGGCTGCCGCACATCGAGATCGACGCGCTCTTCCACGGCCCGGACTGGACACCGCTGCCCTCGTTCGAAAACGAGGTCGACCGCTTCCGCGAGCGAGAAGAGTGGGTGACCGAATGGCAGTACAGCAAGGTGCGGGCCCGCCTCGCCGAGCGGGCCGACCTCATGGTCTGGCTCGACCTGCCCAGAGCCCAGGTGATGCGCCAACTCGTCCGCCGCACCGTCGCAAGGCGGATCCGCCGCGAGAAGCTGTGGAACGGGAACGTCGAGCCGCCACTGTGGACTCTCTGCACAGACCCGGACCACATCCTGCGCTGGGCCTGGCGTACGCACGGCGACACAGCTACCCGGATGGCTCAGCTCCCGCCGAACCTGCCCGTCGTCCGCCTGCGGAGTCGCCGCCAGGTGGCCGCGTGGTTGGCCGGTCCCCTGCGGCGATGTCCACCGTGACCATCCCCGTCCGACCGGCAGGCACCCGCGCGACCACGTCGCCCGAAGGGTTGAGGAAACACGTCGGGCCCAGGCCGATCCGGGTCGTGTCACGCTCGCCGGTGACGTCCGACGAGACCAGCCACATCCCCGTCTCGCGCGCCCGGCGGGCCCGGATCTCGTTGTGCCGGTCCTGCCACCAGAACGCCTTCTCTCGACGCATCATGTTCTGCGCCGGCACCAGCAGCACCTGCGCGCCACCCGCCGCCACGGCGGCCGCCGCCTGTGGAAACTGGGTGTCGTAACAGATGTTGATGCCGAACCGCACCCAGCCGCAGACGAACACCGGGTAGTCGGTGCCCGCTGTGAACACCGCTTCCCCAGCGGTCAGGAACGTCTTGCGGTACGAGCCGAGGACCCGGCCGCCGCGTACGACCACCGCGGTGTTGTAAATGTGGTCCGCGGAACGCTCGATCAGCCCGAGCACGAGTGTCTGCCGGATTGCCGCCAGCCGGGCCAGCACCGTCGCGAAACCCGGCGACTCCAAGGCCAGCGCCTGCCGCCCGACATGCTCTTCCGTGACGAGGTAGCCCTGCAGGAAGCACTCCGGAAACAGCAGCAGGTCGACCGAGTCGTCCTGCTGGGCGAAGTCGATTACGACCTCGACCGCCGCGTCGGTGTCGGCGAGGATCTCCGGGGTCTGGCAGGTTCCGATCCGCATCCGGTAAGGCTGCTACAGAGGAAGGCGTCGCGGCTGACCACACCGATGTCGGTGGTGCTCATGCCGCACCCGGAGCGCCGCTGAGCACCCGGGTCGCCACAGACAGCGCGACGTTGCGGCCTGTCACGACGGCCACCACCTGACCGGCCGGGTCGATCTTCTCCGCGAGTACGGCCGCCACCGCGACCGCGCCGGAACCTTCGACGAGCAAACCGTGTTCTGTGGCGAGGAACCGCATGGCGGTCTCGATCTCGGTCTTGGTCACGGCCGTCAACGCGGACACGTGTTCGGCCACGATCTGCGGAGTGACGCTGCCCGGCTCCAGGTTGCCCGCCAACCCGTCGGCCAGGGTGGCGCCCACCTCCACCGGCACCACGTTGCCGGCGGCGACCGCTGCGGACAACGCCCGTGACGCTTGTGCCTCGACTCCGACGACCCGCATCTCACGGTCCTGTGCCGCGGCGAGACACAGGCCGGCGATCAACCCGCCGCCGCCGACGGGCGCGACCACCGTCACCGGGCCGGCAATCTGAGCCCGCAGTTCCGAAGCCACGCTCGCCTGCCCGGCGATCACCGCGGCGTCGTTGTAGGCGGAGACGTAGGTCCGCCCCGCTGCGGCGAGCTCGAGCGCGTGACGCTCCGCCGCTTCGTATCTCTCGCCGTGCTCGACGAGCCGGACGCCGTACGCACGCAACGCGCGCGTCTTGGCCGTGGAGGCGGTGGCCGGCACGACCACCGTGGCTTCGACGCCGAGCCGGGCAGCCGCGTACGCGATGCCGAGCGCATGGTTGCCCGCCGACGCCGTGACGACGCCGGCGGCCCGGCCCGCGGCATCGAGGTCGCTCAGGGCTGACAGCGCGCCGCGCACCTTGAAGGAGCCGGTCGGCTGAAGACATTCGAGCTTGAGAGCGGCGGCCGGGCCGGCGTTCGTCGGGATCAGCGGCGTCGGCGGCAGCAGCGCGCGGATCCGCTCCGCGGCTGTCGCGAGATCACTCGGCTTCGGGGGAAGGACAGCGCGCGTGGCAACGGTCATGGCTCTCCTCGGACGGGCCTACGGAGACTCCACCGTAGGTGCTGCCGGCCCCGACGAGCCCGCCACGGGCGGTGACCCTCCTGCCCATCGGAAAGCCGGCCCGACTCTTTCGCGAAGTCCACTCGACGACCCGTGCCGCGGACCGGTCGCTCGCCGTGGCCACGTTCCACCAACACCTGCTGCGTCAACTCGCCCTTTGCGACCGAGATGCGCGCCGTCGGGCGCGGTGAGGGACTCCGGCTGCTACACGGTCGGGATCTTGCGGAGCTCGCCCAGCGCGTACTTCGCGACCGCCTCGACCACGCGTACCCCCGCCGGCTGGGTCTTGTGATGGTTGGAGAGCACCGCCACCAGCCAGTCGTGTCCCGGCTCGACCAGCCGGCCGATCGAGTTGACCTGCCACAGGCCGCCGTCCGCGGTGATGTTGTCCCAACCGTTCTTGACATAGACCCCGGTGGTCGCCGGGAGCGCGGCGGCGGGCACTCCCCAGTTCTGGGTCTCGTCGACCTGGCTCATCAGGTCGAAGAGGTAGCTCCGGTCCTCGTCGCCCAGCCGCCCGTCCTCGTCGGTGATCGCGGTGAGCAGGCGGATCTGGTCGGCCGCGGTGGTCTTCGACATCCCCCAGGACGACAGCGGCTTGGTCTGCTTAAGGCCGAAGGTCCGATTCGCCGTGTTCAGCCCCGACGTGCCGCCGATCTTCTGGAAGAGCCTCGTCGCCGCGTCGTTGTCGCTCAAGGTGATCATTTTCTTGGCG
>NZ_JBFAIU010000286.1:0-10030 GCF_040654855.1 Asanoa sp. NPDC050611 | reverse complement strand
CGAAGATCGCGGCGTACTCGGCCTCCAGCGCGGCGGTCAGCTCACCGGTCACTTCAGCGCCTCCAGGTGCGTGGCGCGGGCGGCGGCGATCGAGCGGGCCCGGGCCGTCAAGGCCGACTTCGGCGTCGGCGCTGACGACGCGGCGGCGATCGCCGAGATCGTCCGCCGGCTCGACGGGCTGCCGCTCGCGATCGAGCTGGCCGCCGCCAAGGTGCGGGTGCTCACCCCGCGCGCCCTGCTCGACCGGCTGGCCAGCCGGCTCGGCACGCTCACCGGCGGCGCCCGCGACCTGCCCGCCCGCCAGCGCACCCTGCGCGACGCGATCGCCTGGAGCTACCAGCTCCTGCCGCCACACGAGCAGGAGCTGTTCGCCCGGCTCGGCGTCTTCGCCGGCGCGTTCGACCTGACCGCGGCCCGCGCGGTGGCCGGGGTGCCCGACCAGTACGCCGGGCTGGACGCGCTGGCCTCGCTGATCGAGAGCAGCCTGATCACGCAGGAGCCCGGCGAGCGGGAGCCCCGGTTCACGATGCTCGGGATCATCCGGGAGTTCGCCCTGGAGCGGCTCCGGGACGCCGGTGACTGGAAGGACACCCACGACCGGCACGCCCAGCACTACCTCGCGTTCGCGGAGCGCACCGCGCCGCCGCTCGGCCGCACGTCCGCCAACCCGCGCGCCGTCGACGACCTCGAGAGCGAGCACGACAACCTGCGTGCCGCGATGAACTGGTTCATCGACACCGAGCAGCTCGAGGAGGCCGTCCGGCTCGGCTGGATAGTGTGGGTGCTCTGGTGGCTGCGCGGCCACACCGACGAGGGCGCGCGCAACGTCAAGCGGGTGCTGGAGCGCGCCGACTCGCTGTCGCCGCAGGCGTACGCCCATGTGCTCTTCGGCGACGGCTCGATCGCGTTCATCACCGGCCAGCACGCGCGCGGCCGAACGCAGCTGGAGAAGGCCCTGCCGCTGCTGCGCGAGGTCGGCGACGAGGACGCGACCGCGCGCGCGGCCGGGATGCTGGGACAGCTCGCGCTCGCCCGCGGCGACTACGACCTGGCACGCGAGCTGCTCGAGGAGACCAAGCAGATCAGCGAGCGGCTGGGCGAGGACTGGATGATCGCCCTGTACTACGCCCGCCTCGGCCTCGTGCCGCTCAACGAGGGCGACTACGCCGCCGCGGTCGACCAGTTCGCCGACGGCCTGCGGATCGCCCGCAAGACCAACGACCACCTCGGCGAGGTCGTCGCGCTCTACAGCCTCGCGGTCGCGACGGTGGCCGGCGGCGACCTGGAGACCTCGACCCGCTATCTGGAGTCCGGCCTGCGGGTCTCCGCGGCCGCCCGGGACGAGGCCGGCGTCGCCCTCTACCTGGAGGCGCTGTCGGACCTCGCGGCGCGGCAGGGCGTGGCCGAGCGGGCGGTGCGGCTGGCCGCCGCGGCGCGGAAGCTGCAGACCGTCACGAGCGCCGCCTGGATGCGGGCGTACGTGCCGGCGTGGCCGAACGGCCACCGCGACCTGGACACCCGCGCGCACCCGCGGGCCTGGGCCGAGGGCACCGCCGACAACCTGGCCTCGGCGGTGGCGTACGCGCTGGAGCCTCCGCGATGATGGATCGGTGGAGCTGATCGATTCGGTGCCGCTGTGCCCGCCCGAGGGTGCGTGCCGCGCGACTCCTGGACAGCCCGACCACCGCCTGCGACCGTTCGTCCTCGGCTACGGCGGTTTCTCCTCACACAACGGTGCGCCGATCGCCCACCGCGTGCTGCCACTCAGCTCGACCACCCTGGTGTTCTCCTTCGACGGCCCGTTCACGGTGTTCAGCGGCCCCCGCGCCGAGGCGATCGTGGACGGTCCGACCACGTGGGGCCGCGGCGTCTCGGTCGGGCTGACGCCGGCCGGCGTGTCCGTCCTGTTCGGACTTCCGGCGAGCGTGCTGGCCGGCCAGCTCGTCGGGTGGCGGGACCTGCTCGGGCGGCGGGCCGAGCCCCTGGCCGAGCGCCTCGCCGCCGCGCCGTCCTGGCCGGCCCGGTTCGCGCTGCTCGACGCGGCGCTGCTGGCCCGGCTCGGGACCGCACCGCCGCCGTCGCCGGTGGACGCCGCCTGGCAACGCCTGCAGGGCCCGCGGATCGCGGTGGGCGCGCTCGCCGACCGGCTCGGGGTCAGCCGCCGGGCGCTGGAGCTGGGCTTCCGGCGCGAGGTCGGGCTCCCGCCGGCGACCGTGGCCCGGGTGTCCCGGTTCCAGGCCGCGCTGGGCCTGCTCGCCGAGGGGGTCGGGCCCGCCCGGGCGGCGACCGGCGCCGGCTACGCCGACCAGGCGCACCTCACGCGATCGACCCGCGCGATGGCCGGGCTGACCCCGGCGCAGCTGTGCGCAATCGTTCAATACGAGCCGCTGCCGGGCGCGTAGCGTCCGGGGGCATGACATCCACCGCACTGGTCACCGGCGGCTCGCGGGGCATCGGCCGGGCCATCGTCGAACGCCTGACCGCCGCCGGCCACCGTGTCGTGTTCACCTACGCCCGCGACAAGGAGGCCGCCGACGAGGTCGCCGCGCGGTGCGCGGGTTCGGTCGCCGTGCGGGCGGACCAGACGTCGCTGTCCTGTCTGGACGCCATGTTCGCCCCTGTCCAGAATGGACTGGACATCCTGGTGAACAACGCCGGAGTGATCGTGCCCGCCGCGGTCGCCGACGTCACCGCCGACGACTTCGACCGCGCGATGACCGCCAATGCCAAGGTGCCGCTGCTGGCGATCGGGCGGGCGACGCCGCTGATCCGGGACGGCGGCCGGATCGTCAACATCTCCACCCTCAACACCACGATGCCGGCGCCCGGCAACGTGCTCTACTGCGCCAGCAAGGCGGCGCTCGAGCAGGTGACCGCCGTCGCGGCGCGCGAGCTGGGCCCGCGCGGGATCACCGTCAACACGGTCTCCCCCGGCGCCACCGACACCGACCTGCTGCGGGCGCACAACAGCGCGGAGGACCTGGCCCAGTCGGCGGCGTGGAGCGCGCTCGGCCGGCTCGGGACGCCCGACGACGTCGCCGCGGTGGTGGCGTTCCTGACCACGCCGGACGCGGGCTGGATCACCGGGCAGAACATCCGGGCGAGCGGCGGGCTGCTGATCTGACAGGCTTGGCCCTATGGAGATCAGAGAGGCGGGTCCCGGCGACGTCGCGCAGATCGTCGCCATCGGGCACGAGACCTGGCCGGCGACGTACGCCTTCGCCGGCGCCGACTACGTCGCGTACGGCCTGGCCACCTGGTGGTCGGCGGAGGCGACCGAGCGCGCGATCGCGAACACCACGGTGCTGGTCGCCGCGGAGGGCGACGAGCTGCTCGGCATCGGCAACCTCGATCTGACCGGGGACGTCCCGATCGTCTGGCGCCTCTACGTGCGCCCGGCCGCGCAGGGCCGCGGTGTCGGCTCGGCGCTGCTCACCGCGCTGGTCGAGGCGGCCGGCGGGCGGCCCGTGCGGCTGGCGTACCTGGCCGGCAACGAGCCCGCCGCCCGCTTCTACGCCCGGCACGGCTTCGTCGACTCGCACGAGCAGCCGGCCGACAAGCCCGGCTGGCCCGCCTCGATCTGGCTCGAGCGGCCGGGTTCCGGCGTGCTGCTGGCCGCCGTCGTGGAGATGGTGGCCGGGCAGGAAGAAGCCGGGCAGCGCTACGAGGACGCGGTGCTGGCGCTGCTCGGCCGGCACGGCGGCACGCTCGAGCGCCGCACCCGCGGCACCGACGGCACGACCGAGGTGCACCTGATCCGGTTCGCGCACCGCGCCGGCTACGAGTCGTTCATGGTCGACCCGGAGCGGCTCGCCCACCGCGAGGCGATCGGCGCCGCCGCCCCGACGACCCGGGTGATCGAGGTGGCCGACCTGACCTAGTTGCGGATCGACTGCTCGACGGTGGCGATGACGCCGGTCGCGTGCGCCGGGGTCATCCGGAGCTGCTCGGCGATCCAGTGGATGGCGTCGCGCTCGGGCTGGCTGAGCGGGCCGTCGGCAAGGGCGATCCGGACCGCGTTGGCGAGCTGCCGCTCGCAGGCGTCCGGGGTGAAGTTGCCGGCGAGGGCCCGCAGCGGCTCGATCGCGTACTCGGTCGGCTGGCCGGCGTCGACACCCACGTGCGCGAGGTCGTAGTCGGTCGCGCCGGCCTCACGCACCGCGTCGACGGCGGCCCGGGCCGCGGCGTCGGAGACACCACCGGCGCGCAGCACGACCGCCGCGGCGGCCCGCATGCCGGCCGGGAGGGCGCTGGCGAGCTGGGCGGTGGTCGGGCGGCTCAGCACGATCGGGTCGAACTTGGTGCGGCACGTCTTGCAGCGGACCACCTCGCCGACCTTGTCGAGCGGGATCACCGGCAGGAAGAACAGCGTGAAGAACCGGCGCGCGGTGCGGTGCTCGTACTCCCGGTCGCCGCCGCAGTGCGGGCAGTGGAACTGCCCGGTGCCGATCAGACCGAAGATGTAGAAGACCGACACACCGAAGATGATCATTGCGACTCCGCTGAGAGGGACGGCTGGATCTCCGGGACAGTACCAACGGTCGGCCCGTCGCGCCTGCCGGTGTGGCACCATGGACGGATGATCTCCAACCGAAAGGGCGTCGACGCCCTCGCGCGATGACCGCGCCGGCCCGGCGCGGTGACGCCGGCCAACTCTGGCAGGAAGCAGTGCGGATCAGGCAGGAATGGCTCGACCAGGCCCTGTCGACACTGCCCGCCGATCGGGAGACCGCGGAACGGTGCGTAGCCGCGATCTACGCCCGGATCTCCCAACCCCGTCCCCGGTTCGAGTGGGTCTCCTCCCCGGCCAAGGCGCTCGCCCTGGTCAACGGCTGGCCTACGCTCGACGACCTCTACCGGTGGATCCGCGACCCCGCGGGTTCGCCACCGCTGGCCACCGACGTGGCCGCCGCGGGCTCCCGGTTGCGGGCCGCGCTCAGCGCGGGCGTCGCGCACGCCGACCCCGAGCTGTCGCCCGCCCGCCAGCCGGGCAAGAAGAAGGAACCCTGGCCCGACCGGCCGCCGCTGGAGGCGCTCGGCCGCGGTGTGCCGCTCGCGGTGGTGCTGCACCAGGCGGTCCGCGGTGGCCTGCATCGCAGTTTGGGCAAGGGATTCCGCCATCCGGTCCGGGCCGCCCTCGGCTCCGCCGTGCCCGTCTGCTGGTACGGGCAGCAGGACGCCTGCTGGATCGGCTACTACGACACCCTGCACCGGCTCGGGCTGGCGGCCTGGGACGCGGACACGACCGACCACTTCGGAGCGTGGTCCGCGCTCGCCCGCGCCACCGGCTGGTGGTGGCCGGGCGAGGAGGTCTGCGTGCTGGTCGACCGGCCGGCACAGGTGCGGACGGCACCGGTGCCGGGCAGCTGGCACGGCGAGGTCGCGCTGACCACGGTGGTCTACCGCGACGGCTGGCGGACCTGACCCTTCCAGTGCAGGATCTCGAGGGCCGCGCCGACCTCCACGGCGCGGCCCTCCAAGGGACGCGGCAGCAGGTGGTCGGCGCGGGCCAGCCGGCGCAGCAGGGTGTTGCGGTGGGTGAACAGCACGGCCGCGGCGCGCGCGGCGTTGCACTGCTCCGCGATGTAGGCCCGCACGGCCGCCCGGATCTCGGCGGGCGCGGACTCCAGGTCGCCGAGCGTGCGGCTGACGAACCGGTCCGCGGCCGCCGGATCCTGCGTCATCAGCGCGACCAGCTCGACCTCGCCGAACGCGGCCAGCCGGTGCGCGCCGGCGAGCCGGGCCAGCAGCCGTTGCGTGGTCAACGCGTCCAGGTGGCTGCGCCGGAAGCCGTCGACCCCGCTCGCCGGTGAGCCGAGCGCGACCCGCACCGCGGGCAGCCGGTCCAGCGCCGGCCGCAGTTCGGCGGCGTCGGGGCGGCCGTGCACCCAGACCCAGCGGGTCGCGGCGCTGGCGAGCACGCTCAGCGGCCGGGCCGAGCCGGCCGCGGCGGCGAGCGCGTCGGCCGCCCGGTCGAGCTGACGCGGGTCGGCGTCCGGGTCGTCGGTCCAGACGACGGCGGCGGTGTGGGTGCGGTCCAGGGCGTACCCGAGCCGGTTCTCGGCGCCGACGATCGGCGCGCCCTCCAGCAGCAGCGTCACGGTCTCCCGGCGCTCGGCGTGCGTACCGCTGGTCAACGCCGCCCGCTCCGCCCGCATCCGCAGCGAGATCGCGGAGACCGTGGCGTCGACGAACGCGGCGATCGAGCGGAGCGAGACGTCGAGCAGTTCCCGCAGCTCCGCGGTGTCGGTCGTGAGCGTGCAGGCGATCTGGGTCCAGAGCCGGGCGGCGACCGCCTCGCCGACCCGGTAGGCGTCCAGCGCCGACTCGTCGAGGCCACGGCGCACGAGGTCCCGGGCGATCGCCAGTGGCGCCGCCTCGTCGTTGGCCGGCACCGGCTGGCCGGGCGCGCGCACGTTGGCGGCGGCCCAGAACAGGAGGTTGGACCGGTTGGTGCGGCGGGTGGCGGCGGCCAGCACCGGGTCGGCGGCGATCGGGCGGCGGGCGTCCCCCGCCAGCGTCGCCGCGTCGATCTCGGCGAGCCACTCGGGGCGTGGGTGCAGGGCGATCTCGGCGCCGGCTCGGATGAGCTCCCGCACCCGGGGTGATGGCGGGTCCCACGACATGCCCTGACGCTAGTAGGTGCAGTTAGCACCTGACCAGGCCCGATCACGGTGCAGATCGTCCTCGCGACGGCCGCGACGGACGGCAGAACATGAACGAATGGCGGTGGAGCATTTCGATGTCCTGATCGTCGGCGCCGGGATCTCCGGCATCGGCGCCGGGCGGTACCTCAAGACCGAGCTGCCGGACAAGACGTTCGCGATCCTAGAGGCCCGCGGCGCGTCCGGCGGCACCTGGGACCTGTTCCGCTATCCGGGCACCCGGTCGGACTCCGACCTGCACACGTTCGGCTACGCGTTCAAGCCGTGGCTCGACGAGGAGGCGATCGCGTCGGCGCCGCGGATCCTCGCCTACCTGCGGGAGACCGCGACGGAGAACGGCCTGGACCCGCACATCCGCTACCACCACCGCGTGACGTCGGCGGCCTTCGACTCCGCCACAGCACTGTGGACGGTCGAGGTGGACCGGGTCGGCGAGCCGGTCACGTTCACGGCCCGGTGGCTGTTCTGCGCCGGCGGCTACTACCGCTACGACGAGGGCTTCGCGCCGCGGTTCGCCGGGCAGGACCGCTTCCGGGGTACGATCGTCCACCCGCAACACTGGCCCGAAGACCTTGACTACCAAGGCAAGCGGGTCGTGGTGATCGGCAGCGGCGCGACCGCGGTGACCATCGTGCCCGCGATGGCCGGCACCGCCGCGCACGTGACGATGCTGCAACGCACCCCGACCTACATCCTCTCGATGCCGACCAAGGACGCGCTCGGCAACGCGCTGAAGAAATACCTCGGCCCGCAGCGCGGGTACGCGTGGACCCGGCGCAAGAACATCACGATGCAGCGGACCATCTGGCGCTTCTGCCAGCGCCACCCGGAGCGGGCGCGCCGGGTGATCCGCTGGCTCAACGCCCGGGCGCTGCCCGAGGGCTATCCGGTCGACGAGCACTTCCGGCCGCCGTACAACCCGTGGGACCAACGACTGTGCCTGGTGCCAGACGGCGACCTGTTCGCGGCGATCCGGGCCGGCACCGCGGAGATGGTCACGGACCGGATCGAGACGTTCACGGAAGACGGGATCCGCCTGGCCTCCGGCCGCGAGCTGCCGGCGGACGTCATCGTCACGGCGACGGGCATCAACGTCCAGGCGCTGGCGGGCGTGACCCTGACCGTCGACGGCGTGCCGGTCAGCATCCCGGACACGGTCGCGTACAAGGGAATGATGCTCTCCGGTGTGCCGAACTTCGCGTTCATCGTGGGCTACACCAACTCGTCCTGGACGCTCAAGGTGGGCCTGCTCTGCGAGCACTTCTGCCTGCTGCTGGCCCACATGGACAAGCACGGCTACGAGATCTGCCGCCCGGACCCGGCCGACCCGGCGATGCCGACGCGCCCGTTCCTGGACTTCGGCGCGGGCTACATCCGCCGGGTCATCGACCAACTCCCCCGCCAGGGCGACCGCCTACCGTGGCTGACCTCGATGCACTACCACACAGACGTCAAACTCCTCCGCGCCGACCGCGTCACGGATCCCGAACTCCACTTCGGGCACGCGGAACGAACCGCGTCGGCCACGCATGGAGCGCGCTAGCCGGCGGCGTTGTTCAGCTCTCCGACTTCCAGGTCGGCAACCAGCGGTTCGTCGAGATGCAGCACGTCGTCGCCGCTCGCTTTCGCCACCGCCGCATAATGATCGCCTTGCAGATGGAGGAGTTGGAGGACGAACCCGGACTCATCCTTCTCGACAAGCAGGTACCACGGGATGCCGGCTACCGCGTAGAGGCGCATCTTCGTGACGCGGTCGGCGACGGCGTTGCTCGGCGAGACAATTTCGCAGATCATCTTGACGTCGGTCGCTTCCACCACCGACTCGGTGATGGCCACCTCGCTCACGACAAGATCCGGAATCACGATCCGGTCCGTCTTGAGCCGGACGTTGACCGCTTGGTACACGGCTAGGCCCTCGCGACGAGCCGCTCCGCTCAGCGCCTGCGTAAGCAGGAAACTCAGGTGCTGGTGGCGAACGGTTGGCGCGGGGCTCACCAGAAGGCTCCCGTCGATGAGTTCGATTCGGTTAGGGGTTTCGCCTAGTTCGAAGTAGTCGTCCTCGCTCCACGGCCCTAGCCCGACCCCGTCGTGCGTTGCCACCGTCATTACTCACCTCCGCGTCCAGTTTCGCACGGTTACAAACCTGCGGGAACGGTGCTGCGGGCGGCGGCGAGGGTCAGGGCGCGGTGCAGGAGGCGGGAGTCGCCGAGTAGGCCGCGGAGGCGGCGTTCCAGGCCCGCGATCGGGATCAGGTTCTGCGGTGCCCGCGGGTCCTTGTACGGCGTCGACGCGAACCTCGGCAGCGTGACCAGCGACAGGTCGGCCAGCTCGATGGCCTCCTGCGACGGCAGCTCCGTCGAGCACTCGACCCGGACGATGCCCGCCCACGGTGCGCCGGACGGGCCCGGCAGGCGCAGGTACCACGAGTAGCCGCCCCAGGCCGTGCCCATCAGGAACACCGGCGAGCGCTCGCCCGGGCGCAGCGCCGTGACCACCGCGGTCAGGGCGCCGTCGAGGTACTGGCTCTGCTGCGTCTTCACGTAGCCGATCGTGCGGCTGAGCTGGCGGCGGTTGCGCAGCGGGCCGTCGACCACCAGCAGGTCCTCGGACTCGCCGCGGACCTGGGTCGAGACCGCGACCTCCAGCGCCGTCAGCGGGCCCTGCACCGCGGGGATCAGCCGGGCCGGGTCGGGTGCGCCGGAGATCTGGCGTACGCCGTAGCGGACCGAGCCGGCCGTGATGTCGCCCGCCGTCGGGGACGTGGTGAACAGGCCACGCTCGACCAGGGCGCCGGCCAGCGAGGCGGCGCCCGCGCGCAGGTCGCAACGGACCACGCCCGCCGCGTACGAGGCCGCCAGGCCCGGATGCGACGTGCCGTCCTCCTCGCGCGTCCACAGGCTCGCGTCGATCCGGCGCACGCCGTCGACCAGCAGCACCACGTCGGGCGCCCGGACCGTCGGCGGTGCGGTGAGCGGGCGCCAGGCCGCCGCGGGCAGTTCGACGTCGGCGTTGACCTGCGCGGTGCTCTGGGCGGCGGGCGCGGTCGACGCCTCGAACGAGGCGCCGTACGCCGGATCCCAGTTGTCGACGAAGTAGCTGGTCATATGCCGCTCCGGGTGATGTGGGCGGAGCGGGCGTCCTTCGTGACGTCGAAGCGCACCGGCACCCGCTCGGCCAGCGCCGGCACGTGGGTGACCACGCCGACCATCCGGTCGCCGCGGGCCGCCAGGCCTTCCAGCGTCGCCGCGACCGTGTCCAGCGTCGCGGCGTCCAGGGTGCCGAAGCCCTACGCTCGCCTTCGGCGGTCGGGCCCTGAAGAAATTCCGGCGCACCCCGGTGCAGCTGCTCGACGTGGCCGTCCATCC
>NZ_JBFAIU010000285.1:0-10064 GCF_040654855.1 Asanoa sp. NPDC050611 | reverse complement strand
CTTTCCCTCCACGTCGCTCTTGCGTTCTGTCTGCGGCAGCAGCTCGCGCCACGCGGCCGCGTCGGCCGGGTCCGCCTTGCGCTCGTCGACGCCGGCCAGTGCCGCGGCCGACCCTTGCCGGTCGGGTGTGGTGTGGGGAAGCGTCACGCCCGACCGGCAACCAAGCAAGACCGCTGCGCCTTCCTCCGCGGCGGGGCATGTCCGTCACAGGCTGCTGCACACGCGGAGGAGACCGTTCCCATGACGACCAGCCCGGCCCAGGCGCCGACCGTGCCGGCTCACGTGCTGCCGCACCGCACGCCGGCCCAGCTGCTCGCGATCGCCCGGCACGGCCTGGCGGAGGCGGCGCAGACCCGTCCCGACGGCTTGCGCTACGCCGCGGCCCACCTCGCCGCGCTCCGCGCGGCGGCGGCGATGCTCGCGGCCCGCGCCCGCCCGTCGCCGACCCGGCGCAACCGGATCACCAGCGTGTGGACCCTGCTGGTGATGGTCGCGCCCGAGCTCGACGAGTGGGCCACCTACTTCGCCGCCGGTGCGACCAAGCGCGCCGCCGCCGAGGCGGGCATCCCCCGGGTGGTGACGGCCCGCGAGGCCGACGACCTACTACGCGCGGCCGAGCAGTTCGTGGCCGTGGTCGAGGTCGCGCTCGGCATCGCGCACCAGCCATCGCTCGACGGCTTGGCCGCCTGACACCCACCCAGCACAACGGCACAACCAGCACAACCAGCACGACGGGGGTGAGCGCATGGCGGGTCAGATGACGCTGGGATCAGCGGCGTTGTCGGGTCTCGTCCGACCGGCCAGCGCCGCACCCGACGACGCGCACCGCACCCTGCCGGTCCCGGCCGAGCTGCGGGGCCTGCTGCCCGGGCGTGGCCTGCGCCGGGGCAGCACGGTGGCGGTGGGCGCCGGCCCGCGGTCACCCAGCGGCGGCACGTCACTGGTCTACGCGCTGATCGCCGAGGCGTCCCGGGCGGGCTCCTGGTGCGCGGTGGTGGGCGTGCCGGCGTTCGGCGCGGTCGCGGCGGCCGACGGCGGCGTCGCCCTCGAGCGGCTGGCCCTCGTGCCCAACCCGGGGCCGGAATGGGCCACGGTGGTCGCCGCCCTGATCGACGGCGTCGACGTGGTGGTCCTCGCGGTCCCCGACCGGGCTGCCGTCTCAGGCTCGGTCACCGCACGCCTCGCCGCGCGGGCCCGGCAACGCGGCAGCGTCCTCGTGCCCTACGGCCACTGGGACGGCGCCGACCTCACCCTGCGCGTCACCCGCGGCCGCTGGGAGGGCCTGGCTGATGGTCGCGGCCGGCTCCGCCGCCGCGAGGTCACCGTCGTCGCCCGCGGCCGGGGCGCCGCCACCCAGCCGCGCGAGATCACCGTCTGGATGCCGGGCTTCCGGCCGCTCACCGGCACGGTCGCCATCGCACCTCTCGAACCCATCTCGCTGCCGTCGTTGCACGCGGTCCCCGAGCCGACCACGGCCGCGGCCGCGCCGGCGTCCGGGCCCGCGTCGGACGGTGCCGGTCCGGCGGCGGGTGAGCCCCCCGCCCCGGAGACGAGCGACCAGGTGTCGCCGGTCGAGGAGGGCGACGCGTGGGCCCTGCTCGACGAGCAGGAGCACCGGCCGCGGCTCACGCTGGTCGCCGGCGGTGCGCGATGACCGGCAGTCGGCAGGCCGAAACCGCTGGTGGCGCGGTGGCGCGTACCGCCGTGCTCTGGTGTCCCGACTGGCCGGTGATCGCGGCCGAGATCGTCGACGGGGTGCCGGCCACCGAGGCGGTCGCGGTGCTCCACGCCAACCGGGTGGTGGCGGCGTCCGAGGCGGCACGGGCGGACGGCGTGCGGCGGGGGCTGCGCAAGCGGGAGGCGCAGAGCCGATGCCCGGGGCTGGTCGCGGTCGACCACGACCCGGCCCGGGACGCGCGGGCGTTCGAGCCGGTGGTCGCCGCCGTCGAGGAGATGGTCGCCGGGGTCGAGGTGGTCCGGCCGGGCGTGTGCGGTTTCGCCGCGCGGGGGCCGGCGCGCTACTTCGGCGGCGAGGAGCCGGCGGCCGAGCGGATCGTCGAGCACGTCGCGCAGGCGTGCGCGGTGGAGAGCCAGGTCGGGGTCGCCGACGGCGGTTTCGCGGCCGGGCTCGCGGCCCGGGAGGGGCTGATCGTCCCCAGCGGGGAGACGGTGGCGTTCCTGGCCGGGCGCCCGGTCGAGGCGCTGGCCCGGCCCGCGCTCACCGAGCTGCTCCGCCGGCTCGGGATCACCACCCTCGGCGCGTTCGCGGGGCTGGCCCGCGGCGACGTGCTGGCGCGGTTCGGGTTCGACGCCGCGCTGGCGCACCGGCTCGCCGCCGGCGGCGACGAGCGTCCCCTCGCGGTCCGGCGCCCGCCGCCGGACCTGGAGGTCAGCGAGGACTACGGCGACGACCCGCTGGAACGGGTCGACGTGGCCGCGTTCGCCGCCCGGGTGCTGGCCGAGCGGCTGCACGAGCGGCTGGCCGGCTACGGGCTGACCTGCACCCGGCTCGCCATCGGCGCGGTCACCGCGCACGGCCAGGAGCTGCACCGTGTCTGGCGGCACGACGGGCTGCTGACCACGGCCGCGATCGCCGACCGGGTGCGCTGGCAGCTCGACGGCTGGCTGTCGGGCACGAGCCGCCGGGGCTCCCGGAGCGCACCGGCCCGGCCGACCGCCGGCATCATCCGGCTCCGCCTCGTGCCCGAGGGTGTGCTGCCGCACGCCGGCCTCCAGCCCGGCCTGTGGGGCGAGACGGGGGAGGAGAAGGAGCGGGCGCACCGGTCGTTCAACCGGATCCAGGGCATCCTGGGGCCCGAGTCGGTGGTCACCGCCGTCCTCGGCGGCGGTCGCTCGCCGGCCGACCAGGTGCGCCTGGTGCCCTGGGGCGACGAGCTGACCCCGACCCGGCCCGCCGCGCCCTGGCCGGGCCGGCTGCCGCCGCCGGCGCCCGCGCTGGTCCTGCCGGCACCGCTGCCGGCCACGGTCCGTGACGCGTCCGGCGAGCCGGTCGGCGTGTCCGCCCGCCTGCTGGTCACCGCCGCGCCGGCCCACCTCACGATCGGTAAGGGCCAACCCGCCGAGATCGTCGGCTGGGCGGGCCCGTGGCCGGTCGACGAGCGCTGGTGGGCACCCGCCGAGGCCCGCCGCCGGGCCCGCTTCCAGGTCGCGCTCGCCGACGGCAGCGCCTTCCTGCTCTCGCTGGCCGGCGGCCAGTGGTCGGTGGAGGCCATCTATGACTAGCCCGAACCAGACCGCAAGGTCATCTCGATGTAATGGGTATGACGACGCGGACCCGGCAGCGAAGCGCAGCGAGCGGTGTCCGGCGGGAGCGACGGTCCGGACCACCGCGGACCCGGGAAAGACCCCTGATGGGCTTCAATAATCCCGGGATTCCGTGGTCGCAGCTGGAGGGGACGCTCTCCGGCCGGCGGCACCTGCACGTCGTCGACCCGCTGGCGGTCGACGCCGACGGTGGCGACTCACCGGCGTGGACCCGCAAGCGCCCGCGCTACGAGCCGCCGCCGGAGCCACTGCCCGAGCAGGGCACGGTGCCTTACGCGGAGCTGCACTGCCACTCCAACTTCAGCTTCCTCGACGGTGCCAGCCACCCCGAGGAGCTGGCCGAGGAGGCGCGCCGGCTCGGGCTGACCGCGCTCGCGATGACCGACCACGACGGCTTCTACGGTGTCGTGCGGTTCTCCGAGGCGGCGCGGGCGCTCGGGCTGCCGACCATCTTCGGTGCGGAGCTGTCGCTGTCCCAAGGGGTGCGCGGCAAGGACACGGTGATCCGTTCCGGCGAGCCCGACCCGCACGGGCGGCACCTGCTGGCGCTCGCGCACGGCACCGAGGGCTACGCGCGGCTGTCGGCGGTGATCGGGCAGGCCCAGCTCGACGGGGGCGAGAAGGGCCGACCCGAATACGGCATGCTCGAAGACGTCGCCGAGCAGCTACGCGACCACGTGCTCGTGCTGACCGGGTGTCGCAAGGGGACGGTGCCGGCGGCGCTGCTCACGGAGGGGGTCGACGCGGCGGCGCGGGAGCTCGACCGGCTGGCCGGGCTGTTCGGGGCCGACAACGTCGCGGTGGAGCTGACCGACCACGGCGACCCGACCGACGGCGACCGCAACGACGCGCTGGCCGCGCTCGCCGCCCAGCGCGGGCTGCCGACCGTCGCGACCAACAACGTCCACTACGCCACGCCGGCGCGGCGGCGGCTGGCGACCGCGGTCGCGGCGGTGCGGGCCCGGCGCAGCCTCGACGACATCGACCCCTGGCTGCCGGCCGCGGCGACCGCGCACCTGCGCACGGGCGCCGAGATGGCGCAGCGGTTCGCGGCCTACCCGGGCGCGGTGGCGCGGGCCGCCGAATACGGGCGCGACCTGGCCTTCGACATCCAGCTGGTGGCGCCGAAGCTGCCGGACTACCCGGTCGATCCGGGCGAGTCCGAGATGGACCACCTGCGCAAGCTGACCATGGAAGGGGCGCTGATCCGCTACGGGCCGCGGGAGGCCCATCCAGACGCCTACCGCCAGCTCGACTACGAGCTGAACATGATCGAGCAGCTCGGCTTCCCGGGCTACTTCCTGGTCGTCTACGACATCGTCAAGTTCTGCCGCGACAACCGGATCTACTGCCAGGGCCGGGGGTCGGCCGCCAACTCCGCGGTCTGTTACGCGCTGTGGATCACCAACGTCGACGCCGTCCAGCACGGGCTGCTGTTCGAGCGCTTCCTCGCGCCGGAGCGCGACGGGCCGCCCGACATCGACGTCGACATCGAGTCCGACCAGCGGGAAAAGGTCATCCAACACGTCTACGAGAAATACGGCCGGCGGCACACCGCACAGGTCGCCAACGTGATCTCCTACCGGCCGCGGTCGGCGGTGCGCGACATCGCCAAGGCGTTCGGGTTCTCGCCCGGCCAGCAGGACGCGTGGAGCAAGCAGATCGACCGGTGGGGCTCGGTGGCCAAGGTCGACGTCGACGACATCCCGGAGCACGTCGTCGACTTCGCCAACGAGCTGCAGACCTTCCCGCGGCACCTGGGCATCCACTCCGGCGGCATGGTGATCTGCGACCGGCCGATCATCGAGGTCTGCCCGGTGGAGTGGGGCCGGATGCCCGGCCGCACCGTGCTCCAGTGGGACAAGGACGACTGCGCCGTCATCGACCTGGTCAAGTTCGACCTGCTCGGGCTCGGGATGCTGTCCGCGCTGCGCTACGCCTACGACATGATCGAAGACGATCTCGACATCAGCACGATGCCGCTCGACGACCCCGAGATCTACGACATGCTGTGCCGCGCCGACTCCGTCGGGGTGTTCCAGGTGGAGAGCCGGGCCCAGATGGCGACGCTGCCGCGGCTGAAACCCCGTGAGTTCTACGACCTGGTGGTCGAGGTCGCGCTGATCCGGCCCGGCCCGATCCAGGGCGGCTCGGTGCACCCGTACATCCGGCGCAAGAACGGCCAGGAGCAGTGGCAGCACGACCATCCGCTGATGGCGAAGGCGCTCGACAAGACGCTGGGCGTGCCGCTGTTCCAGGAGCAGCTGATGCAGCTCGCCATCGACGTCGCCGGCTTCGACGCGTCCGGCGCCGACCAGCTGCGCCGGGCGATGGGCTCCAAGCGGTCCGCCGAGAAGATGGCCCAGATCCGCGACCGGCTCTACGCCGGCATGGCCGAGCGCGGCATCACCGGCGCGCTGGCCGACGACATCTTCCTCAAGCTGTCGGCGTTCGCCAGCTACGGCTTCCCGGAGAGCCACGCGATGAGCTTCGCCTACCTGGTCTACGCCAGCTCGTGGCTCAAGCGCTACCACCCGGCCGCGTTCCTCGCCGCGCTGCTCAACGCTCAGCCGATGGGCTTCTACTCGCCGCAGACCCTGACCGACGACGCCCGCCGCCACGGCGTCGAGGTGCGCCGCCCCGACATCAACGCCAGCAATGCCCAGGCGATCCTGGAGTCCACGAGGGACACCCGCTGGGGGAGTGCGCCCGGCGAGCCGCCACACCAGTGGGGCCTGGGCGGCCCCGCGGTCCGGATCGGTCTGGCCGGCGTACGCACCATCGGCTCCGAGCTCGCCGAGAAGATCGAGCAGGAGCGGGTGGCCGCCGGCCCCTACCGCGACATGTCCGACCTGGCCCGCCGGGTGGGCCTGACCACGGCCAACATGGAGGCCCTGGCCACTGCGGACGCGTTCGCCTGCTTCGGCCTGACCCGCCGCGAGGCGCTGTGGGCGGCGGGCGCCGCCGCCCAGGAACACCCCGGCCGACTACCGGGCACGACCGCCGCGACCCAGGCGCCGCCGCTGCCCGGCATGGACCAGGTCGACCGCCTCGTCGCCGACGTCTGGGCCACGGGCCTGTCACCCGACAGCCACCCGGCCCAGTTCATCCGCCCGCAACTGGCCGCGATCGGCGCGGTCCCGATCGCCCGCCTGGGTCGCTGCGAAAACGGCCAACGCGTCCGCGTCGGCGGCATCGTCACCCACCGCCAACGCCCGGCGACCGCGGGCGGGGTCACGTTCATCAACCTCGAGGACGAGACCGGCATGCTCAACGTGACCTGCTCGCAGGGCTTGTGGCAGCGCTACCAGCGGGTGGCGCGGCGCAGCGCGGCGCTGGTGGTCCGGGGGCGTCTGGAGATGGCGGAGGGGGTGGTCAACCTGCGCGCGGACCGGCTCGACGCCATCACTCCGCCGGTCACACCGGCTTCGCGGGACTTCCGCTGAGACCAGGAGGGGGAGCGGCTTCACGGGACTTCCGCTGAGACCAGGAGGGAGAGCGGCTCCGCGGCGACTTCCGCTGAGACCAGGAACCGGCGTTCCCGGGTACGTCGGGGGCACGACCGTCGCTCCCGCCGGACACCGCTCGCTCCGCTTCGCTGCCGCGCCCGCGGCTGGTCGCGGACCCTTTATCGGCGGTGACCGTCGCTCCCGCCGGCTCGTCCGCGGCGTTTCACCGGCAGGTCGCGGCTAGGGCCCACGCCTAGGCCACCGCGGACCACGACCAGATCTGGAGCCTGGCTGGCCCGGTTGACGAAGGCGCAACGCGCGGCCCTCGTGCTGCGGGCCGCCAACCGTGCCGACGCCGTGCCGGCCAACAACCGCACCCTCGCTGTCGGTGGCCCGTCGTTTCGTTCGGCTGCCAGCCGACGGCCTCGCCGTCAACTTGGGCTATCGGCGGGTGCCGGCTTCGCGGGCCGCCTTCGGACAGGGCGATCGGCAACATCGTTGATTCAATCCGGAGCCGTTCGCGTCACTTCGGATCCGCGGCTGACCGCCGGCCTCTTCGGGCGGCGAGGGATCGCCGTTGGCTGCTCCAGCCGGCAGGGGATGCCTTAGCTGTAGGTGCCGGACTCGCGGTCGCTTTCACGCCCGTCGTCGGCACCACCGTCACGTCCGTCCGGGCCCGTCAGCGTCGGGTCGGTGCTGGTCGCGACATCGGGGTGGCCGAGCAGCGAGTCCGCCATCGCCTCGCCCAGCCAGCTCTCGAAGCGGTCCATGGACCAGCGCCGCCGCCGGACCAGCCGGTACAGGACGTCCGGCGAGGTCAACGTCCACAGGATGTCGGCCGCGTCCTCGACCGAGAGCCCCGGCCGCAGCCCGAACCGCGTCGCCACGTGCCGGGAGATGTTGGTCGTGCCGATCGCGCGCTCGCTCTCGATCGTGTCGATGAACGACCGGACTTCCCGGTCTCCCGCCGCCCCCTCGGTCAGCAGGATCGGCACCAGCGGCCCGATCCGCTCGTAGATCTCGCGGCTCATCCGCGCATACAGGGCCAGGCACTCGCGGCCGTCGGTCGCGGCCAACAGGGCCCGCCCCGTCGGGCGCTCGATCATCGGGATCGGGTCGGTGTCGCCGGCGATCGTGACGTCGTACACCGCCTTCAGGACCGCTGCCTTGCCGCCCACCGTGTTGTAGACCGTCTGCACGCTGACCTGCGCCCGCGCCGCGATCGCCTCGACCGTCGTGCCGTTGTAGCCGCGGCGGATGAACAGGGCCCGGGCCGCGTCGAGCACCCGCTGCCGGGTGGCGCGGGACTGCTCGGCGCGGACCGTGCTCTGGTAACGCCGTGAGGTCACCCCTCCAGTTTTCCAGCGACACCGAAACCCGCCGGTGCGGGGCGCGGGAGCGCGCCGACCTGCCAGAGGACGCCGATCTCGTCGCGGATGCCCCAGTGCTCGACCAGGAGGCCGCCGGACTCCCGATAGAGATGCATGGTGTGCATCGCGTACGGCTTGCCCGTCGGCTCGAAGCCGAGCATGTCGACCTCGTTGACCCCGTGCGCGGTGGCTCGGATCGCCACCTTGTCGCCGGCCGCCACGATGTCGTGCACCTCGTAGCGGATCTTCAGCGCCCCGGTCACGTACCCCAGGATCTGCAGGTATCCGTCCCGCCCCTGCGGCGCCCACGGCGGCGCGCCATGGTCGACGAAGTCCGGGGCGACGAGCGGGCCGACGGCGGCGATGTCCCCGGCGTTCATCGCGTCCAACACACCCCGGGCGAGCTTCTCAGCGAGCGTCATCCCGACCTCCCTTTCGATGGAACCAGCACCAAATGAATGGAACCACCATCCAGTCAACAAGCCACGCGGCGCAACGAAACTGGAGAGATCCGCCGCCGCGCTCCAACCAACCGCGGATCGGCGCCCACGCCGCACCGCCGCGCGACCGTTAGGCTCGGCGCGTGGAGCGAACAACGGTCCGTCCCGGCCCCCGCACCGCGGTCGTCTGGCAGGTGCTGCGCCGCGAGCTCGACCGTGCCCCGGACGGCGGGCTCACCATCCTCGACGTCGGCGGCGGCACCGGCGGCTTCGCGGTGCCGCTGGCGGAGGCCGGCCACCGCGTCACCGTCGTCGACGCCAGCCCGGACGCGCTCGCCGCGCTGAACCGCCGCGCCGTCGAGGCCGGTGTCGCGCCGCGGGTACGCGCTGTCCAGGGCGACGGCGAAGCCCTGACCGGCCTGGTCTCGCCGGGCTCCGTCGACCTGGTGCTCTGCCACTCCGTGCTGGAGGTGGCCGACGACCCACGCGGCGTCGTCTCCGCGATCGCCGCCGCGCTGCGGCCCGGCGGTGCCGCCTCGGTGCTCGTCGCCTCCCGTGCCGCGGCGGTGCTGGCCCGCGCGACCGGCGGCCACCTCGCCGCCGCGGCCGCGCTGATCGCCGACCCGGACGGCCGCACCGGCCCGCGCGACACGCTGCGCCGCCGCTACGACGCCGACGGGGCGGCCGACCTGCTCCGCGACTGCGGGCTCGCGATCGAGGACGTCCACGGCGTACGCGTCGTCGCCGACCTCGTACCCGCCGCCGCGGCCGACGCCGACCCGCAGGCCCTGCTCGACCTGGAGCTGGCCGCCTCGGCCAGCCCGCCGTACCGGGACATCGCCGCCCAGCTGCACCTGCTCGCCCGCCGCCCCGCCGACCCCGTATGAGTGAGTTCGACCAGGTCGTCCCGAGGTACGGCGCCGACAGCCTGATGGACGTGCTGACGAGCGCGCTCGGCCAGCTCGGCGTGCCAGGCTGCACGGACATCCTCGGCCTGGAGCTCACCGGCGTACGCCGGATCGCGGTCCTGCTCATCGACGGCCTCGGCTGGCACCAGATCCCGACGGCCGCACCGTTCGCTCCCACACTCGCGGACCTCGCCGCCCGCGCGCCCCGGATGATCACCACAGGGTTCCCGTCGACGACCCCGACCAGCCTCGTCTCGTTGGGCACGGGCGCCAGCCCCGGCACGCACGGCGTGCTCGGCTTCCGCGTCGCCATCCCCGGCACCGACAGCGTCCTGACCCACACCCACTGGCGCACGGACCCGGACCCGGCGGTGTGGCAGCCCGTACCCACGCTGTTCGAACGCGCCGCCGCGGCCGGCCTGAGCGTCGGCGTCGCCAACCGCCCCGAGTTCACCCACAGCGGCCTGACCGTGGCGGCCAACCGCGGCGCCACCTACCGCGCCGCGTCGGACGTCACCGAGCTGGCCGCCCAGATCGTGGCCGGCCTAGGCCACGCGGGAGACCCGCCCGCGCTGTCCTACGGCTACTTCCCGGACCTCGACCGCTACGGCC